>JALSPD010000023.1 GCA_026986135.1 DHVE2 group archaeon | reverse complement strand
GGATGTATATGGTGGGCACATAACGTGGAGAATATATGGAGGACTTGCCCATCAACTGAGGGTTGCAATAGGCAAAAAATACGGCGTTAGTACCATAGATATCGGTGTTGCCTCCAGATATTTCAAAAAAGATCTTGAAAGGGTGGTGGAAGAAAATCTATATGGATGCGGCTACCTGGCGTTCATTCGCATTAACAGGGCAGATCCACTTCATGATGATACGCAGGGAATCCTCAACGACGAAAACGATGTGAAGGGCCTTATAGGAGATGTTAATTCCAACAGCCCAATAGTATTAAGAATGCTTGTGCGTGGAGAACCAGTAACAGGAAAACATACAGTTACATCATTAAACATCTCGTTTGCCCCATTTTACGCTGCAATTTCTAATGAGTCCCAGATATCTCAATTTAATTTACATAATGTGTCCGTGGAGGTCAAACACCGGGAAATTATGGCGGGTATAGGTAGTTTTGCTCTTCCACAGGGAACATTTCGCCTAAGGCTTGTGGTTGCAGAATTCTTCATGGCCTCCGGGGGCTGGGTTGAATACAGAAGTTTTGATATTCTCAATTCACCCATCCTCCTTTTTATTTACTATCTCATTACTGTTTATGGCCTTGGAGTAATCTCAGGCAGGTTCAGAAAAGGAAAAGAGGGTACGCTTATGGAAAAAAAGGTATCAAAATACACCATCGGATTGAAAGTGACGCTTTTGATACTGTACCTGATCATTCCCTTTGACGGAATTATATATATAATAGTCCTCGGTGCATCCCTCGGGGCATCCATACCAATAATACGCAAACTCTACGGTGCGTAGGGCCTGTAAAGCCTATGCTCTATGCCAAGCTGATCCAGAATCTTTCCCGCAATATACTCGGCTACTTCCTCCAACGTGCTCTGTTTCAGGTAAAAAGCGGGCATTGGTGGCAATATTATTGCACCTGCAGACGACAATTCATACAGCCTCTTAAGGGCTATAGTGCTGAGAGGTGTCTCACGGGGAACTAAAATTAGTTTTCTCCTCTCCTTCAGAGCAACCGCTGCCGTGCGAGTTATGAGATTGTCAGCAATACCACAGGCTATTTTTGCAACAGTACTCATGGAACAGGGCACAATGACCATGGCATCAAATTTATGTGTGCCTGATGCAATATCGGCGCTTAGGTCATCATTGGGATAAAGCCTATCAACCAGATCACGTACATACTCCACACCATACCCTGTTTCGTATTTCATAATATTTTCTGCATCTTTTGAAACTATTGCCCTTATTTCTGCAGTTTTAGTTTTACTTAGATTCTCAAGCAGTTTTATGGCCAGAATAGAACCAGACGCTCCCGAGATTCCAACAACTATCTCCATATTTGCAGTATCTGCTGATCTGTAATTAATCTTTTCACGCCATGTTTTTCACTGAGTTTGTGTTGTTACACTTCTATAGTATAACAATTTACGCAAAGTTTAAATATGGAAAAACCATGAAGGGGATGAGGTGAAGATCATGAGATGGGGTATGATGGCAATAATAACGATCGGTCTGCTCATCGCTGGTGCCTACGGGGCTATGGTGGCGCACGGTGGAGATAGCAAAGTAGAGGTTAATGCATACCTGATAAAAGGGGAGGAGAAAACCACGGAAATTGCGCCGGGCGATAATGTTAAGATAGCGGTAGAGGTAAAAAATGTGGGTGATACTCCGTTCGCCCTTAGCGGCCATGCCCCTGTGTTTGCATATGCAAATATATACAAGTATGTGGGAGGCGAACTTGTAAAAATAGACAGTGCCAAGTACGAAAGCAAGTATGTGATGTGGCACGTTGTTAATCTTGATCCTGGCAAGAGTTACACCGCATACATAGACTGGACAGTGCCCGAAAATGCATCTGGAATAATATACATAGAGGCATGGGCTGGAAGCGCTCCAAAAACAAATATAACGGTTAATGTTGCAGCACCGGAAGCACAGGGATATTCAAACGAGATGTTGTTTGTCTACACTGATTCAACAGTATACTTCCCTGGTGATGTTGTGCATATCATCGTTGTGAATCACGGAGACCAGATCGCCATGTTCGGCTCTGGATTTGAAGTGGTGGACGATAACGGAAACGTGGTAACTCAGAAAGTATGGAGACACGAAGTGATCTTGCATCCTGGAGAAAGTGTGGAATACACATGGGTCGTTCCAGATGATATGCCCTCCGGATGGTATTACATATATGTGGAGGGAGACTCAGCGGTGATATACATCTACTAACTTTTTTACGATTACCCCACCCTCCTTCATATTCTATTTTTGAATTTTTAAATGGTTAAAATATAATCTCCCTGCCCGTTTTTACTTTGTCACCGTATTTTTCCGAGAACCACTCAGGATGCTCAGTATGCACAGGAACAATAATGTCTGGATCCACAATATCTATTATCTTTTCTATGTCTTCTGGAGTCGCATGGCCTGAGGAGTGATAACCACGCTCAAATACAGGCCTTCCATCAACAATTTTAAAGCCTACGCTCATTATTCCGTATTTCACAAGCCAGTTGTTAAGAGTTATAAAATCAAGTTCCATCTCTTCGGTGAACGCTTCAGTTGAAGAGTATATATAAACGCCCCCATCAGGTTTTATATCCAAGAGATTTGTTATATCGTAAAGAGAAAACGCCAAAACATATTCTCCAGGAGATTCCCGTATATCTATTGGATTTACATACCTATCTTTCCAAAGCTCAGAATTACTTAACTCCTTTTGCCACCATGAAGTATTCAAATATGCTTTTGGATATATAAAAATGGAGTCGGTATCTATATCCGTTCCTGCAGAGAGCAAACCAGATATTGCATATGCATCCTTCTCTGTTATAACCAGTTTTCTTCCATTTTCTCTGGCAATCTCTCTGAAAATAGTTAGTCGTTCAAAATTCCTTGACGAAAAATCTGCCATTACTATCTTGCCATCGTATTCACTTACAACCATGGAGCAGTTCTCTTTAACATCCTTTTCTTCGGTATAGCTATGCTCCTTATCTGAAGAAACACGAGTGCCCTCAATTATGAGAACATCTGAGTTTTTAGCTGCCTGGACAAATTCCCAGGTTCTCCTCGACCTCTCACCATGTGCTCTTAAATCTCCCGTATATGCTATCTTATGTGAGTCTGTGTGTATTACAAAGCCCACTGCACCGTATATTGAGTGATCCACAGTATAGGATTCTATTTTCCAGGGAAGTTCTTCGGGATCTCCAAATTTCAAGTGGGTTTTTGCCACTTCAGTTTTGTATGCTTGTTTTGAGCCTGTGCCTAAATTCGTTATAAATTCTTTAAAGTTTGCAGAGATGGCCTCCGTGGGAATTAATTTTCTGAAAAGCATGTATTTATCCGCCGCCTTATTATTGCCTATACGTTTCTTTTTCAGGAGAGCCCTTGTGTCTTTATAAAAAGGCTCATTCTCATATGGTTCTCGGATTACAGAGTATATCACTGAGTAATGCTCCTTAGTTCTCCCAGAATCTTGATATGCTTTAATCAGAGCAAGGGTTTCTGGAGAGGCCATTATGGGAATGTCTATATCAAGTAGCCCAACCAACCCAAAATGATCTGCATGAGCATGTGAAATAAGTACCGCATCCACCTGTATCTTATCCATATCTTCCCTTCTCAAATACAATGGATATAGATCTTTGCGATATATGTCCACTTTAGGAACCAAAGACATCTCCAAGAAATCGTGAATCCCTCGTGCAAAACTCAAATCTATAAATTCTTTGAAATATTTGTTATACTCCACAAAATTCAAACCAAAATCCAGAAACACGCCATGTCTGTGATCTGTAAGATATATCTTATTTCCCCCAACAGTGTTTGCCCCATCATACAATCTTAGTAACATATATGTGCATACCAATAAGAGTACTTTATACTTTCCCAGAAGATTCGTATCCCTTTCAACAATTCAAAATGAATCATCATAAAACATCTATCTGCCTGATGCTCCACAATTCCATTACCAGTGCAATTGCCCCTATTCTCATTTTCTTCATCACATACCCCTCGCTATCACCCTTTATATCACTTATCCCGAATATACCCTTACCTATCATAACTTCTTTCCATCGTGTTTAGTTATTCCCGCCAATCAATAGAAAAGTTTAAGATGTGAAAAATGCACTTACACCCCATGTCTTTCGCACCCAAATTTGCGTTCTGGTTCGCTTCATGGGCAACAATAGCCGCTGTGGGAATATTAGTTCCAAATTATATGCCGCAATACTTCCGCTACATAACCATATCCGCAGGGCTATTCCTGATGTTTTACGGCCTGCTTCTCAACGCAATCGCGGGCCGCACCCTCCGCATATACGGACACTTTGACATCAGGAGAGGTATCAGAAGACCGGAAAAGATTGTGAAGATTGGCATTTATTCGTGCATGCGTCATCCTGCGCAGTTCGGCTCTGCATTTTTCGGTGTGGGAATCGCTTTAATTACCTCAAACATCTACGCAATCCTGCTCTCGGGATGGTTTTTCTCTGCAGCTCTATACTTCATGATGGCAATTGAAGAGCGAGAAACCCTAAAGATTTTTGGGAGCGAATATGCGGAATTCATCCGTGATAGGAAACCGTTCACCTTCTCCTTCAAATGCCTGATAAGGGGAATAAGGGCATTGAAGTCCGCTCACCGAAATTCGGGATAAATTACCCATTTATGCCCAGCAACACTTAAAAATGATGTTTTACTGGCAGGATTATGAATGCTCTGCTTTCGGTTAGAAATCTCAGGGTTTACGTGGAGGATAAGGAAATCATAAGGGGCATTGACCTCAATGTGGGAAAGGGAGAATTCCATGTGATTATGGGTCCAAACGGCTCAGGGAAGAGCACTCTGGCCCTGGCAATAATGGGCCATCCCCGCTACAGGGTGGAAGGAGATCTAATTTACATGGGTGAAGACATCAAGGAACTTGAGGTTGATTCCCGCGCCCGCAGGGGCATTTTCCTGGCTTTTCAGCATCCGGAAGAGGTGGAAGGTGTAAGGATAATTGATTATCTTCGCCTTGTTCTTGAGAAGGTGCGCGGTGTGCCGAGGGAGAAATCATACGATATGGTTGTGGATAAGGCGAAGGAGGTGAATCTCACAGAGGATGATTTAAGGAGGTACATCAATGTGGGATTCTCAGGAGGGGAGAGAAAGCGGCTTGAGATACTACAGGCGCTTCTTCTTGAGCCCTCTCTAATAATTCTGGATGAGCCAGATAGCGGTGTTGATGTTGATTCCCTCTCCCTTATATCCGCGAAGTTAAGGGAGATGAACGACCAGGGCAGGGCAATTCTACTCATAACACATTACGGGAGAATCCTTCAGCACATAGACCCTGAGAGGGTTAAGGTGCATATTCTGAAGGATGGAAAAATAGCACTGTCCGGTGGGGAGGAGCTTGTGAAGAGGATAGAAAGGGATGGTTTTCAGAAGGTTTTTGAGGAGTGTGGTTGCCATGAGTGATCTCACACCACAGGATGCACGCGCAATAATTGAGGATCAAATAGAAACGCTGAGAAAGAGAAATCGCGAGCCGGAATGGGTCACAAAACTGAGGTACAAAGGACTGAAGGCATTCTTTGAAGCTCCGCATACCGATCCTGTGATTAAAGATCCACTTGACTACATTGCAAAGTCAGAAGAGAATCCTATGCCGGAGATAAAGAGCCTTGACGATCTCCCGGAGGAGATGCGCTCCCTTCTTGACCGCCTGGGTATTGCGGAGGTTGAGAAAAAATACATTGCGGGGCTTGCGGTGCAGAGCGATACCAGCATAGTGCTAAACGATTTCATGAAGGCATGGCGGGATAAGGGTCTGATAATGGTATCCATGGAGGAGGCTGTTCGCGAATTTCCTGCAATGAAGGATAAATTCATGCATCTTTTCAATCCATATGAGAGTAAGCTGGCCGCGTACCACACTGCTGTTTGGAACGGCGGGGTGTTCCTTCATGTTAAATCAGGACTCAAAGTTCCCGTTCCCATGCATCTCTTCTTCCTGATTCAGGACAGCGCGATGGCTCAGGCACCCCACATAATAATAGATGCCGAGCCGAAGAGCGAGATTCACCTGATTGAAGGATGCACCTCCCCCGTGCTTGTTCATCATTCCCTGCATCTTGATATGACCGAGGCATACATTGGGGAAGGAGCAAAGGTTAAGCTGAGCGTCCTCCAAAACTGGCCAGAGTATGTGCACACAAGACCCATGACCAGGGCAATTGTCGGAAAAAACGCGGAATTCCTGAATACCACCGTTGGCCTTGGCACGGGAAAGAGCAATATAGCCAATCCTAAGTACCATGTGCACAGGGGCGGCTACGCTGAACTCAACGGGATAATACTGGGCAAGAGGGACTTCTACATTGATCTCGGAGGAGAGATAAATCTTCTTGAAGAGGGTGCAAGAGGGATAAACGCAAGCAAGAGCGTTATAATGGATAGCAGCAAGGTGATAACCAGAGGTATAATAAGGGCAAAGGCACCGAAAACGAAGGGTCATATAAGCTGCGATGCCCTCATACTCAACCCACAGGCAAAGATGGAGACATATCCGGGATTGATTTCAGAGGTGGACGATGCCGAGCTCAGCCACGAGGCGGCAATTGGCAAGATAAGAGAGGAGGAACTCTTCTATCTGATGTCCAGAGGCCTGAAGGAAGAGGAAGCAACGCAGCTCATCGTGAAGGGATTTGTGGATCCACTCCTAAAGGATATACCCATGGAGTTCGTCATAGAGATAAGAAAAATAATAGAGATGACGCTAAGCGGCAGCTTTTAAAATTATGCGTCGCGTATTCCCTCATTGGTGATTGCTATCACCACTTCCCCATCAGGGAGCGAGGGAGAATCAATTAGACGGGCAATTCTCTTGTTTCCGCGACTTTTTCTAAGATATATACGATAGGTGGCATTGTGTGCCACAATGTGCCCGCCTATTGGTGCTGTGGGATCGCCCCAGAAGGTATCTGGCTTGGCAGATACCTGATTCGTCACCGCCACCACCGCGTTGTTTATATCGGCAAACTTGAGGAGATCGTGCATGTGCCTGTTGAGCAGTTGCTGTCTCTCTGCCAGTGAGCTCCTTCCCACATACTCCGCCCTGAAATGGGCAGTTAGAGAATCAACCACCAGCAGGCGAACGGGAAATTCTTTAGCAACTTCCATTGCCTTATCCACCAGGAGCATCTGATGATGAGAATTGAAAGCCCTTGCAACATGGATCTTCTTGAGAGCTTCTTTTGGATCCAGCCCATATGCCTGGGCCATCTGCACTATTCTCTCTGGCCTGAAAGTGTTCTCGGTATCTATGAAAATTGCATGGCCCTCAAGCCCACCCTTATCCTTTGGAAGCTGCACATTCACGGCGAGCTGATGCACAATCTGTGTCTTTCCAGAGCCGAATTCACCGAAAAATTCCGTTATTGACTGCGTCTCCAGTCCACCGCCAAGGAGATCATCCATCTCCTTTGAGCCCGTGGTCAATTTTGTTAATTTGCTTCTTCTTTCCATTATTGTATCGCCTGTTTCAAAGTCACCCACATTTGCATACTTCCTCGCCGCAGCTATTATCTTCTGCGCAACCCCCTCACCAATCCCCGCAAGCTCGGCGAGATCCTTGGGTGAGGCAACTGCAAGTTCTATAAGATCAGTATACCCGGCATCACGAAGTTTCTCTGCCGTGGCAGGCCCCACTCCAGGAAGATCTTCTATCGTATATTCCTTATTCTCCTCTTTCTTTTTCGCCAAGGGAATCACCCTGTTGTGGTTATAGATGATGGGTATTAACCTTTTCCCCGATGTTAAAGCCACCTGCTTATATACTTAACAAGATCAACCACTCTCGCTGAATATCCGTACTCGTTATCGTACCAGGCAAGCACCTTCACGAGGTTGCCGCGAACATAGGTCTCGGATGCATCATATATTGCGCTGTGGGGATTTCCCTTGAAGTCCACCGATACAAGTGGCTCATCGCAGTACTGCAATATTCCCTTTAATTCGCCTTCAGCAGCTTTTTTGAAGGCCTCGCGAACCCCATCCTCGGAAACTTCCCTTTCAACTTCAACCACGAGATCAACTATGGACACGGTGCTCGTGGGAACCCTTATGGATATTCCATGCATCTTGCCATCAAGCTCTGGAAGAACGAGCCCTATTGCCTTAGCAGCCCCTGTGGTTGTGGGTATTATATTCATGGCCGCAGCCCTTGCCCTTCTGAGATCTCTGTGCGGGAGATCAAGGACACGCTGATCGTTGGTGTAAGAATGCACCGTGGTCATCAACCCATATTTAATTCCAAAATTCTCGTGAAGTACCTTTGCCACGGGGGCAAGGCAGTTTGTTGTGCAGGATGCGTTGCTTATCACATGATGCCTCTCAGGATCGTAATTATCATGATTCACCCCGAGAACCAGAGTGATATCGGCAGGCTCACCTTTAGAGGGTGCGGTGATTATCACCTTCTTAGCACCTGCCTTAAGATGCTTTGCCGCCTTATCACGGGATCTGAAAACACCCGTGCTCTCAATAACAACATCCACATTAAGGTCCCTCCAAGGAAGATTCTCAGGATCACGCTCGCTGAAAACTGGTATCTCGCGGCCATTTACAATAATGCTGTTTTCAGTGTATTCAACTTCTCCATCAAATTTTCCGTAGTTGGTGTCGTATTTGAGAAGATGCGCCAGGGTACGGGCATCCGTTATGTCATTTATGGCCACTATGTCAAGGTCCCTGTGCCCAATGCGGAAAACCAGGCGCCCGATTCTTCCAAATCCATTTATTGCAACCCTCACCATACAGATATCACCAGCTCATTATTGATTTTGCGTATTAAACCTTTATTCCCCCAGCACCGTGCAAAAAGGAAAAAGAATCAAAGATTCGCCCTTCTCAGAATGAAAACAACAAGAATTGGCAGGAGAATAAGAAACTCCTGATTCAATTCAGGGACATTCTGCTGGTAATCGTAGATGTAGAGCATGGCATAGTAGGTCATTCCTCCTGAGCTATCCGATTTCCACCCGTAACCGAAGGAAACTATATCCGGGGTTCCATCTCCATCAATGTCTCCAGAGGCGAGGGACTGCATAACCTCTCCATCGTATGCGCGCCAGTAAATCTTGGATCCCTGAGTCAGGGTGGAGGATGAATAATGGAATGCTATAAGATATGCCCAGAAGGTATCGCCTCCAGAGTGAGGTCCCTTGGATAGCCCAGTGATAACTATATCATTATCGCCATCCATGTCAAAATCATCAACCACAAGCGATAGCCCGAGACAATCCCAGTGGCTGCTCCCCGGCTGGCCCTCCGGATCAATATAAAACTGCGCCCTTGCAAGATTTTGAAGTTCGTAGCTCCACACGGAGACCTCGCCTGCTGTGGAGAAGTACTTGTTCGCTCCAGCAGCCACAATCTCATCCTTGCCGTCCCTATCCACATCTCTGATAAGGAGATCCATAACCCCACAGTTATCGTTGTCAATCCACTCCACATGCCTTAGATTGATGAACGCCCCGCCCCTGAGGTTGAACACCGTTAACTGTGCTTTTGATCTCAGCACGCCAGAATCGTTGAATCCATAACTGCCCCCAACCACAATGTCACAATAGCCATCTCCATCGTAATCCACACCATCCACCGAATTTGCGTATGTGTTGTTCTCATCATCATGCCATATGTACTTCGCAACAAAATTCAGAGACATGTCGCCCTCAATACGCCACGCGGTTATCTCCGCCATGCTGTAATTCTTGGTGTTGTTATCCGTGCTCCATTTTATATTTCCCACCGCAATTACCTCAAGATTGCCATCACCGTCCACATCATCCACAAAGAGATCCTCAACCGTGGTGTTCTTGTCAGGATAATCCCTCCATGTTACATTGCTTATTAGAGATATGCCTGAGGCGTATTTCCATATTCTGATTCCACCCTTACCTGCGGAGTGTCCGTATTTCTCCATCCCACCCGTGATTATGTATGTTGAGCCCCCTGAGGAGAATATTTTCACTACCTTATTTCCTGCGGGATTCTTGCCATCACTTCCCCATACCTTCTCCGCAAGCAGGGATAGAGATGAACCATCGTAATCCCATATCCTCAAAGATGCCTGCTCCTTGTAGCTGAGTCCGCTCCAGTCAGTATCGTCGGATATGGTAACAATATCCATCTTTGAATCCCCATTCACATCCCCAACAGCAACACCGTTGCCTATGGATCCTCCAGGAAGCAGAAGGTAGGAACTTCCATTGCTCCATTCCTCATGCGCTCTCTCCGTAAAATTGGAATCTGCAGCATGCGTCTCCATGGCAACATTACTCGGAGATTGCAGAGCGGGGGAGTAAGAGAAGTACAATCCTGAAAGCGCTACTGCAATTACCAGCACCGCAAATGCCCCGAACCTCAAGATACCACCCACTATTCATAAAAGAAAGGGGATATTTAGGTGTTTCTCCCATGCTTTAAATCAAACCTCCACGGGTAGATTGAGCTTCTCCACCAGTTCCTTGTAGCGATTTCTTATTGTGACCTCCGTGACCCCTGCAACCTCTGCAACCTCGCGCTGGGTTCTGCGCTCGTTCATCATTATGGATGCAATGTAGATGGCTGCGGCAGCCACTCCGGTAGGTCCTCGGCCTGAAAGAATGCGCTGCTGCTCTGCCATCTTTATTATCTCGTATGCCTTCTTCTTAACGGCACCGCTCAATTTTAGCTTGGCGCAGAAGCGATCTATGTAATCCTCGGGCTTACTCGGAAGAATGTTGAGTTTCAGCGTCCGGGCCATGATTCTATACACTCTTCCAATCTCTCTTTTCTTAACACGTGTCACAGAGGCTATCTCTTCAAGTGTTCGCGGTATATTGAGCATTCTACATGCCGCATAGATACTGGCCGCAACCACACCCTCAATGCTCCTTCCACGTATCATGTTCTCCTTAACAGCCTTACGATAAATTAGCGCTGCAGTCTCACGAACATCCTGGGGTAAGCTAAGATTGGAGGCTATCCTCTCAAGTTCCTGCAGCGCCTGAGTTAAATTCCTGTCTGCGGCGTTGCTAACCTTAATGCGCTTCTGCCATTTGCGAAGCCTATAGAGCTGCGCCCTGCTTCTCGTAGGTATGCTCTTCCCGTAGGAATCCTTGTTTTTCCACGAAATCTCAGTGCTGAGACCTTTATCGTGGATTGTATAGGTCATTGGAGCGCCTGTTCTAGCCCGGGAATCCCTCTGCTCCGCATCAAAGGCACGCCATTCAGGACCCTGATCAATGTAAGATTCATCAATAACCAGTCCGCAATCCATGCACACAAGCTCGCCCCTCTCGTAATCCCTCACGAGATGAGTTGAGCCGCATTCAGGGCATTTGGTAATTTCGTCTATCCACTTCTTCTTCTCTTTTTCTTTCGCCATTTTTTCTCACCTCCAAGGTAGAGCTCCCTCCCCCCTCTCCTCTGAATCCTCACCTTGATGTAAGGTCTGCTCACAGGGCCAAATACCGAGACCACACGGCCTATTATCCTGCGTTTCTCGTCCAGAACCTCCTGATTTATTCTTGCCTTGTGTACACGACCCACGAGGTAATCCTCGCCCCTGCATACCACTTCAATTTTTTCCATACGTATAAATCAATGCACCCATGGTATTTAAATTTTACGAAACATTTAAAATATTTTCCCCGGATACTGGGAGCCATGGGGAGTTAAAAAGTTCTGAAAATGGAGTGGAAAAGATTTAATTATTTGTTACAGATACTGGCGGGGTGATTGTTGATGGTCCTGGATTCTCTCATAAACAAGGAGGCACGTTTACTTAAAAAGGCCGAAAAGCTTTATTCCCGTGCCGAGAAATTATCAAATAGCGATTTGTCCCAGGCTCGCTCTCTTCTCCTTGAAGCCATGGATGAAATTGAAGAAAAGAAATCAATAATAAGAGAGAAAAAGAAAGATTTCTCCATTCTTCTTGCGAATATGGGTAATCTCTTAAGCCAGCTTGGAGATTTTAAAATGGGTGAGAAGGCATTTCAGAACGCAATGCTTTACGATTCCAGCAACATATGGGCATACATATACTATTCCAGGGCACTTTTATCCAGGAAAAATTACGATCAGGCCCTCAGAATGGTTGATAAAGCCATAACCCTGAACAGGAAGAGCAAGGAGGCATGGGAGACAAAGGCCGATATTTACGAGAGTATGCACGATGTGGATGAGGTTCTCAAAATATATCTAAACCTTATCAAAATGTTTCCAGATGAGCTAAAGTACTATGACAAATACCTAAAATACAAGCCAAACGATGCAGAGGTCCTTATGAAAAAAGCCATGATTCTTTACGAGAAAAAGGATTATTACAATGCCGCCATAACTCTGGAAAATGTAATTGAAATCTCCCCAGGAAGTGAGAAGGCTTATGTGTATTTAGGTGCATCCTACGATAAACTTGAAAGATATGGGGACGCTATAAAATCATTCAGGAAAGCTATTGAGATAAATCCAGAGAGCAAGTCGGCCTGGCTCAGCCTCGCGGTCATATATAAGAAGAGAGGTGAATATGAAGACGCTCTAAATGCGGTAAAAGAGGGGATAAAGATAGATCCCAATGATCCAAAAAGCTATAGGATAAAGGCAGAAATTGAATATGAGATGAAAAATTTTGGTGAGGCTCTTGACAGTGTTAATCGCGCTTTGAAAATTGTAAAGAATGACGATAAGTTGTTTGTAGATCTTCTTATGCTCAAAAGGAAAATTTTGAAAATGAACTACATCGCAGAGGAGATGGCTGATGCCTGCTACCATCTCATCACAAAAGGAGTAAGGGAGATAGATGTGTATTACGACCTTGCGCAGGCATATTATAATATAGGTGAATATGAAAAAGCACTTCAGGTTATTGACACTGTGCTGAGTACAACACCCAATCATCTACCCACCCTCATACTTCAAAAGGATACCTACATGAAGATGGGAAGATGGGAGATGGCAATAAAATCGGGAGAAAAAATACTTGAGGTAAATCCAAAGGATTCTGAAACTTATGCTGATATAGCCAGGGCATATATGGCAATGGAGAAGTATGAGAGTGCACTATTCTACATTAAAAAGGCCACTGAAATTTCAAGCAAAAACATAGAGTTCTGGAAGATACAGAAGGATATAGCAAAGCATCTTAACAAACCAGCTGAAGTGGTTAACGCATGCCTCGGAATAACATCCATAGTTGAAGACTTTGATACACTCATTGACCTTGCCAAGGCATACTACACTCTTGGAAGATTCGGTGAGGCAAAGAAGGTGATGGAGAGTGCTCTAAGAATAGAGGATCGTGCAGATGCCTGGAACCTCTATGGAATGATAAACTACAAGTTAAAGGACTTTGAAGAAGCAAAGCAGGCCTTTGAAAAAGCAACCGAAAAGGAGCCAGGTGTGAAGAAGTACTGGAGCAATCTGGGATGGATCCTTGAAAAACTGGAGAAATATCAGGAGGCACTGGAAGCCTTTAATAGAGCGCTTGAAATTGATGAGGGGGATCCAAGGGTATGGTTTGAAAGAGGGGTATGCCTTGAAAAGATGAATGAATGGGAGGAGGCTCTGACCAGTTTCAGAAAGGCCGTTGAAATAAATCCCAAATTCACCAAGGCCCTGATGGAGATGGGCAATGCCCTGATGGCCCTGGAGCACTACGATGAGGCTCTAAAATCCTACAGGGAGGTTCTCAAACTGGACCCTGCAAGGCATGAGGCATTTTACAAGAAAGCACTTGTTGAATATACGCTTGGAAACTACGAAGCATGCATGAAAGATATTGAGAATGCCCTCAAATATCGGAAAGAGGAGGAATACCTAATACTCAAAAAGGACTGCTGCAAAGCAATCAAAAACTGGAACTGTGTTATTGAGGTTTCCAATGCAATTCTTGATATCAACGCCAGAAACGCCGATGCATACCGCGATCTTGCAATTGCATATCTCAATGTCGGTAAGATTGATAGTGCTATAGAGACCTACAGAAGGGCAATTGAGGTCTTTCAGGAAAATGAAAGTTTCCTGTACGAATTGAAGGACATCCTTAAAAAAGAGGCAGAAAAGGGAGATCGCAGTAGGTATGCAGATCTAATAGAAATTTCAAAGAAGATTCTGGCATTAAATCCTCAGGACTACAAAACACTGGTTGATATTGCGAATGCCTATATGGAAATTGAACACTACGATGAGGCCGAGGATTATCTGCTCAGAGCATTAAACATAAGAAAGGATAAAGAGATCTTTGATTCTCTTGGAAATCTGTACCTCAAGAAAGGGGACTATAAAGGAGCTGTGAAGTACTACGCGGATTCACTAAAAATAGAAAACGATCCAGAGATACACTATCGTCTTGCTCTGGCACATTACAAAATGGGTGAGCTGGATTTTGCTCTCAGTGCCATCCGAAAAGCTATAAGAAAGGAAAAGAAAGCTAAATACTACCTTCTTGGTGCTAAGATATACGCGGAGAGAGGCGAGTCTGAAAACGCCATAAAATACGGTAAAAAGGCACTTTCAATAAGCGATATCCCTGAAATAAGACTGTACCTTGGCAAAATACTAGTTAATTCAGGAGAAAATATGGAGGCTATTGGAGTGCTTAAACCCATCGCAAAGGATGCCCCTGAAGATATCAGGATTAAGGCAATGTCTCTTCTCGCTTTAGCGGAGGAAAGGGAGGGAAGATACGATGAGGCCCTTGCACTTTACAGAGAGATACTTAAAGCAGATAGGAACAATGTGGATGCCTATCTGGGTCTTGGAAGGATTAACATGGCCCTTGAAAAATACGAGGAGGCAAAAGATGCATACACAAAAGCCCTGGAAATTGATCCAAAAAGCAGGGAGACATGTGAAACTCTGGCCTTTATCTATGAGAAACTTGGGAATCTCAGGGAAGCTATGAAATACCTAGATAGGGCCATTGAAATAGATCCTGAAAATAAGCATCTCTGGAGTACAAAAGGCAGGCTCCTTTCACTTATGAAAAAATATGATGAGGCAAAAAGAGCTTATGAAAAGGCCCTGAGTATAGACTCAGAATTTAAACCTGCAATGGAAGGTTTGAAGGATGTTGAAAGGAAAATTGAAGAGGAGAGAATTGAAGAATTTGCCAGAAAGGTTCTGGAGCTTGAATACAAGAGCGGAAAGAAGGTTACTAAGAAGGATGCCTTCAAAAAGCTGGATATACCCCTTTCAATGATCAATAGAGTGTTTAATTATATCAGAAGGGAGGAGCCTTTTGATATGAAAGAACTTAATAAGGAAGATCTTGAAAGATTTGAAAAAGCAACCCTACAAATCGCCAAACTTCTCAACAAGGTGGAGAACATAAAGTTAAGTGAGGTTATCGGGAATACGAAGATGTCAGTTAAATCTGCCAAGAGATTGATAAAGTACATTGAGTCATGTCTTAACTCACCTCCCTCTGATAGGATAACCAGGGAGGATGAGATCCTTGTGAAGAAGGCCCTGGAGCTTAACATTGAAAATATAGATCTCTTGAATTTAATGATCAATCTGGATGTAGGGATATGCAAAGCCAAAAAAATTAGAAAGCTTCTTGAGGATATACTTAGAGAGGATGAGGAGGAATATGGAAATCAGGAAGAGTATGAAATGGATGAAGAATCAAATGTGGATGTTGAGGAGCCTGAGGAAGAATATGAGGAGATTGAGGATCAGAATGATGATGAAAGCGAGGAACCGAGCGATGATGGCGAGGAGGATCTGAGACTATGACCTACTATTACAGACAAAGATTCAGGTTCTATCCCACAGAGATCAGAGACATAACAATAGCGATTGCTGTTCTTATTTTTGCATTCTCTTTAGTAATGGGTGGTGTGAGGCATTTTTACATGTATATTCCCATCTCTGCAATATCAGTTCTTACTGGCTTCTTTCTCCACGAAATGGCTCATAAATATCTTGCATTTCGTTTTGGTTTTCCCGCAGCATTCAGGGCATGGTTTCAGGGACTGGCGATTGCCATTCTTACCTCATTTTTCGGATTCCTCTTTGCAGCTCCCGGGGCAGTTGTGGTGTATGGATATCCCTCAAAAAGGGAGAATGGTATCATATCCGCTGCGGGACCCATAACAAACATAACTGTGGGAGTGACACTATTGTTTTTATCTGTGTTTACAATGCCTCCTTATAGCTATATTCTCCAGTATGTTGCCTATTTCAACCTCTTCTTGGCGTTTTTCAATCTTCTTCCCATACCTCCCATGGATGGAACAAAGATAATATCGTGGAACCCAGGTGTATATGCTCTTCTTCTCGTTATCTCAATAGGAGGAATATTATTTTTCTTCTTCTAGTTTGTTTACCATAGACCCTTATCTGAGCGGGACCCCCTTCATTTCCACTGGAGTGGAAATATTTATGGTAGTTGTGGCATTGGGGTATCTGGTGATGGAATATGAAATATACTGCACTGCATGATATGCATGTAAGCATGGGCGCCAAGATGACTGAGTTTGCAGGGTTTCACATGCCCCTATGGTACACAAAGATAACAGAGGAGCATATGGCCGTAAGGAAAGCGGTAGGAATGTTTGATGTTTCTCACATGGGAGATATCATAGTTGAAGGAAAGGATGCTACAGACTTTTTGAGTTTTGCACTACCTACAGATATATCAAAGAAAAAGGTGTTTCAGGCATCCTACACAACCTTCATAAATCATAGAGGTGTAATGATTGACGACACTATAGTAACAAGAGTTGAAGAGGAGAGATACCTTGTTGTTCCCAATGCGGCCACTGCAGATATGATATACCACTGGCTTTATTCTCTCTCCGCTGGATATGATGTGAAGATACATAACGTTGGAGAGAGGTTCTCAAGTATAGCGGTTCAGGGTCCAAATGCAGAAGCACTTCTGCAGAGTATGGTAGATGTTGATATATCCAAGGATAAGGTACCCTTTTTCCATATAACAATGGGTAATATGAATGGAATAAAAATAGAGAACAACGAACTATCGGGTGATCTCCTCTACATATCCCGTACAGGGTATACAGGAGAGGACGGATTTGAACTTATATTTCCAAACTCAAACGCTGTATCTATCTGGAAGAAATTACTTGAAGAAGGGGATAAGTTTGGATTAAAGCCCTGTGGACTTGCATCAAGGGATTCATTGCGCCTGGAAAAAGGACTCCTTCTCAGTGGTCAGGACTTTGAACCTCATCATGAGCCCAGAACACCCCTTGAAACTGGAATATCATGGATAATAAACTGGGATCATGAGTTTATAGGTAAGAGTGTTCTTGAATCAATGAAGAAAGAGAAGAAATACGATCTTTTCAGGGGTATTGTACTCAAAGGTAGAGGAATACCTAGACATGGAGATAGGGTGTTTGTCGGCGATGAAGAGGTGGGGTACCTAACAAGCGGAACAATGTCACCTGTACTCAATGTAGGCGTGGGACTCGGATATATCAAGAGACCCTACATTAAAGTGGGTACCGAGGTTGAAGTTGAGATCAGGGGCAAAAGAGTGCCTGCGGAGATAAAGAAGCCAAGGATGGTATAAACCCAACTCCAGTGGAAATAGGGGGGTCCCCCCTCACATTTTTAAAAACATTTCGTATATTCTCGTGTCATTCGTTAGCTCTGGGTGAAATACCAGGGCAAGAAATCTTTCCTGCTTTGCCATTAGGATACCATCCCTTATCCTTGAAAGTACCCTGCAATCGCCATGACATGATTTTATTATGGGAGCCCTTATGAACACTGCAGGAAAATCTCCTATACCTTCAATATACACAGGCATTTCAAAACTCTCCCTCTGCCTTCCAAAGGCATTTCTCTGAATCTCCATGTCCATTAATTCCAGGGTCTTGACGCGAGAATCATCCACAACTTTCTTCGCCATAAGTATTGAGCCAGCGCATGTTCCCATGATAGCAATAGACCCCTCCCTTGCCCTTCTAATAATGGAATCACGGAGTCCGACCCTTTCAAGGATCCTTGAGATTGTGGTACTTTCCCCTCCTGGAATTACGAGATGAGTGACCTTCTCCAGATCGGCAGGTCTCCTAACGAGAACAACTTCCTTATTCTCATTCATCTTTTCAAGAGCCCTTTTTGCAGCATCCACATGCTCCGATACATCTCCCTGAATGGCAAGCACACCTATCATAATGGGTAAATCACAAAATGATATAAAAAATGATGGAGGAGAACTCAATCTTTGGTGTTCTTTCTTATATCCTCCAGTATCTCCCTCGCACGATCCACACGCACCCTTCTTTCTTCA
>JALSPD010000022.1 GCA_026986135.1 DHVE2 group archaeon | reverse complement strand
CAACTTGCCTCTCTTCTCAAACTCCTCATTGAACACACGGTCCTTCAGTTCCTCAAGTATGCCTGCAACATCAATGAACCTTGTTATCGGGATATTCTTGTCCTTCTCATAATCATGGAATATGTAAGTAGCCGCACCACAGGCAGGATGCGTCGTGAAGGCTGGCTTTGGCTCATGGAATATCTGAGATGCAAGCTCTGCGAACAGGGCGGCCACAGGAATAGGGAAGAAATCATATTTCTCTATGAAGTCCGTCTGCTCGTGAAGATCCCTTATCAGGTCTCCGGTGGTGTATCGCATCTTTAGGATCTCTCCCTGAGGAATCCTTCCAGTAAGTGCCACAGGCTGGAAGTTTACTGCACGAATAACATCAAGGTTCTGAAGTCCAAATTCCACAATTTTTCCAACCTCATCATCATTAACACCCTTAACCACTGTAGGAACAAGCACTGTTGCAAGTGGTTTTGGTTTAACTTTCCTGAGGTTCTCAATGGCCTTCATTTTAACTGGAAGAAGATTTACACCCCTTGCCTGTATGTAGGTGCTCTCCTTAAATCCGTCAAACTGGAGATATACGGTATGCATTCCAGCATCGGCCATTCTCTGGGCAAAATCGGGTACATTCGCTATCAGAATACCATTGGTGGCAACCTGAATCTGCGGGAATCCCAGCTCTCTTGCCTTCTCAATAACCTCAAAGAACTTGGGATATATTGTCGGCTCGCCTCCTGCAAACTGTATGGCGGGTGTTGGAACAGGTCTCTCTGCACGGAGAAGTTCCATCATCTTAACCACAGTATCAAAATCAGGCTCGTACACATATCCAGCGGCGTTGGCGTTTGCAAAGCATATGGGGCAGCGGAGATTGCATCTATTGGTGAGGTCTAAATTTGCAAGCGCAGTCAGGGAATAATGATGATCCTCAAAACCATTAAATATCTTTGGATACTCTGGCCCAATACCATCCAGAATTGTTCCCCATTTCTCCATCCAGTGCCATACCTCTGCATCCCCATAGTATATATCCTTGAACTCCCCGTGCTCCGGGCATGTTTTCTTATACCATATCTTGCCATCTTCCTCGTATATCGTGGCTGGAATCACCTTACTGCAAACAGGACAGAGCGATTTTGTCTCCTTTGGCAATCCCTTTTTCAAATCAGATGGTTTTATCACATACATAGGCTTCCCTATTGGTGAATGACATTTTAAAATTTTGTAGCTTAAAAAGCTACAATTTGATTCTCCTTAGAATTAATGGAGTGACAATTAAAGCAGTCGCAGCAACCACGCCAATCGCTAAGGATTGAGTATGCTCAAATATATAATTTATAACTTTTTCTGCGGAAATATTGGTTAATATGGGTACTGGAAGCTCAATGTATGGATCCTGAACAATGGTGCCAGTGTTATGAAATACGAAACTTATATCAAGATAACCATCCCAGTAAAGGTACTGAACACCCTCAAGACCCAAATATGACCAAGTATAATTGATAGAACGCTCCTTTCTATCATCTTTTTCAAATCTAAAGTTTAAACCACCCCAGAAAGTAGAATTCAACCATCTTTTCTCATGATTTTTGTGTATTTCCCACAGATGCTCATCACTACTTGCAAAAATCTCCGTGTCATTCATATTACTCATTCTTACCCTATGGTCAAGATAAACAAAATCACCGGGGCAATCAGTAGTTATCTTAACATCGTACCTGAGCGTATTTTTGGATATTTTAATATCGGATTTAGTGTAGTTTTTGCTGGCCACATAAAAATCAATGTAGACGGATGCATGATACTGTTCTCCCCAAAGAATCATACGTTTTAAAGTTAGATTTTTCCACATCCTTATATGATAATAATACCCCATTTCTGCATTCTTACCCATATCCTCCGTGTAGTTCATCCCCCGCAAATCTCCATACCAAAACCTCGGAAAATGAACAATATTTAGGGAACCTATGTATAATTTCGTGAACTCTATCCGAAAATATTCAGTGGTGTTTATTGTTATGTTAAGCGATGAAGATTTCGGATCAATTATGAAATCAACATACCTGAAACCATGATGATGAATACTCCCATATCCAACAGGTAGCATGGAGATGAAGAGGATAGATACCACTACCAAAGCTCTAACTCTCACGAAGACATGATGGTTTTTGATTAATAAATGAATTTTGGTACATACTTTGAACTATCTCAAAAGTTCACGACGATAGGAATACGCAAGATAACCAAGTACCCCAGAAAGCGCGGAAAGGGCAGCAATTATATACACATAGTGCTGAGTATAGCATTCGGTGGTACTATACGAAGAAACATCAGACACGGAAGAAAGAATAGCCGCATTTTTCAACATGAGCATAGAGTAATTAGATGTTGAGAATATATCCACATATGCCACCTTCACTCCGGTTAGCTTTGAAAGTTCTATGGCCATGGAGCCGGCCTTGGAATTTTCAAGGTTTTTTGCATTTATAATCATCTTTATCTTCCCTGAATTTATAGCATCTTCATACTTTTTCAAATCTGACTGAGAGGAGAAATGGTTAGGACCCTCCATAAGTACACCACTCACATTAAATCCAAATGCTTCAGCCACATAAAATGTACCTGGAACCGCCAGTAGAACATCCCCACCATATACTCCAGAATTTTTTAATAAATTTATGGAAAGTGACAGGCTTCGGTTCACGAGACTTAGGAATCTTAGATACCGTTCATGATAATATGATTCGTGAACCGTGTCAATTTCTGAGAGCTTGATATAAACTGCTCTGGCAATACCAATTGCATTTTTTGGGTATAGCCAGTATCCATGGTAGTTTTTCTTCATACTCCCGAGAGGATAGAGGGTAGCGTTGTAATCCTTGAAATCCAGAACATACTGCCCGCCCACATTGCTGAGAATTTTTGAATCTATGGGAAAATAATTGCTACCTGCAAGGACTATCATATCCGCTGATTTGATTTTTTCTATATCTTTTGGGGTGAGAGAGTAATCATGAATATCGCTTCCCTGAGGAATTATGTAATCGGAAGTGACATAATCACCCCCAACCTCCTCAACAATACTTGAAAATACCTCCAGAGTTGAAACCACAAATATCCTAGATTCACCCGAAAGTGATGCATTTGCAATAGGAAGCATCAACATGAATATGGCCAACGCCACAGCCAGCCTCATACGGTTAGGTAATGCCTAACGAAATATAAACTTTGTGTGAGATAAGGTATAAATAAAGCATCTCCATGCAAAAAGCATGGAGGAATACAGATCCATTGAAAGTATACTCAACGATGAGTTTGTTGGCAAGGAAGTATATATCAGGGGCTGGATATACAGAAAAAGAAGAACCGGAAAACTCATTTTTGTGGTGTTAAGGGACTCAACAGATATAATTCAGACAGTAGTAGAAAAAAGTGTTGTAGGGTCTGAGAAATTCAAAGCTCTGGATAAAGTTGGTGTTGAATCATCAATGTGGATAAGGGGAACTGTTAGAAAAGAAGATAGAGCACCTACAGGATACGAAATACATGTGGATGATTTTGGAATAGTTGGACCCTCCTATAACTTCCCGATAAATAAAGATAAAAGCGATGAATTCTTACTGGATAACAGACACCTATGGGTAAGAAGCAGAGAAATGAATGCAATACTGAAAATAAGATCTACAGTGTTTGAATCCATACATAAATTTTTTAGAGAGAACGGATACTATGAAACTCACGGACCGATGTTTGTAACAGGAGCAGTGGAGGGAGGATCAACTCTATTTGAAGTCCCATATTTTGGAAAAAAGGCGTATCTTACCCAGAGCTCCCAGTTCTACCTTGAAACACTTATATTCTCTCTGGAAAAGGTATATACAGTGGCTCCAAGTTTCAGAGCGGAGAAAAGCAGAACAAGAAGGCACCTTACCGAATACTGGCATGCCGAGGCAGAGGCTGCATGGTACCATAATGAAGACATGATCCGTGATGAGGAGGAGATGGTTGTAACCATAATTCAAAATGTCCTTGATAAAAGAAAAAAAGAACTTAAACTACTAAACAGGGACATCAAGTTTTTAGAAAGTATAGACAAACCCTTTGAGATTATGAAGTACGAGAAACTGGTTGAATTTGCCAGGGAACATGGTGTGGATATGAATTACGGTGATGACCTTGGAGCAGATGAGGAAACAATGATTACAAAAAATTTCAACGGTCCAGTTTTTATTACCCACTATCCAATTGAAATAAAACCGTTCTACCACAGACCTGATCCAAATAACCCAAAGGTGGTGCTCTGCCACGATATGCTTGCACCAGAAGGATACGGTGAGGTAATTGGGGGTGGGGAAAGAATATATGAACTTGACGTACTTCTTAAAAGAATGGAAGAAGAAGGATTGAACCCTGAGAATTACTACTGGTACCTGGATCTAAGAAAGTATGGAAGTGTGCCCCATTCAGGATTCGGATTGGGTGTGGACCGCTTGATATGGTGGCTTGCAGGGCTTGACCACATAAAATACGCAATACCATATCCAAGAACAATAAGAAGATTGAAACCATAAAAATGAAGATCAAAAATTAAGAGATATCCATTGTACTCTCCGCTGGTTCCTCCTCCATAAATTTCTCTGCAAAGTGGCAGGCAACAAAGTGCCCTGGCGAAATCTCCTTGAGTGGTGGCTCTTTCACATCGCATATACCTTTCTGAGCATAGGGACACCTGGGCCAGAACCTGCACCCTGGAGGCAGATTTATAGGACTGGGAATCTCTCCTTTTATCTCCACACGTCCATGTTTGTGATCCGGATCAGGCACTGGAACCGCTGATATCAACGCCTTTGTATATGGATGCACATGGTTGAAAATTACCTCATCAGTCTCACCTATTTCTACAATCTTACCAAGATACATCACCGCTATGCGATCTGACATATACCTGGCCACTGCTAT
>JALSPD010000021.1 GCA_026986135.1 DHVE2 group archaeon | reverse complement strand
ATGAATCCGGTGGCAAAGGCGAGAATAATTACAACGGTGAACACAGCACGGTTGTTCATGTCCCGAGAATATTCAGCGCTTATTTAATCTTTCTCGCCGTATATCACATATCTTGCGGTGTGTGCTTCATAGATGAAAACGCCACTTATCCTTATGTATCCCGATGGTATCTTTGTATACTCATCGTATACGGTGATTGAGTAGTTCTCATCGGTTGCGTAGAATTTCACACCAAAACCATATATTCTTGCATGGATGCACACCTTTGAACCCTCATGGCGCATTATGTCCTCTGTGGTGGTATTCGTATATCCTGGAGTGCATTTTGAAGAGACGTATTCAACAATAAAACTTCCATTTTTAACGCGACCGTGGAAGCATCCTGCTCTTTCTCCGTAGTACCCACTCACAAACCCGTGCACGTATCCGTATCTGTCGGTAAGATTCAGATAGATTATTTTGGGGTTTTTCACCATGGCAAAGAATGTTACATGCATTCCCGAATATCTCTCAGGATTTTCCAGAAGTACGGGCAGAGATATAGGATATCTCTTTTCCACTATCTTAAGATTTTCCTGGGATTCCACAGTGATCTCTGGGAGGTTATGGTACTCCCTCACAACTCCTCTGATAATAACGGATGCCCCCGGATATATGGTGGCATGGAATGCAGTAATAGCGTACACCCTGTGAACAAAATCGTCGGTTATGGTGAAAAATGTGCTTTTGATGGATATTGTGGATTTTATAACTATGCCCCTTACCTCTACATATTCACCCACATATTTCCCGCAATTTTCCACATTCGTACGGATTGGTTCTATGTTTTCTTTGTAGGCATACAACCCTACAAGTGAGATTACTATTAGAATGTTTACAATCAAAAGCCACCTCTCCCCCATATTCGGGTAAAATTAAAATAAGTATAAAAACTTTTAATGGTTGCAAGAACAAGTATTTATCTCACAATCTCATGGGCCCAACCATGGGATATGTGCATGTGTACACGGGTAATGGCAAGGGGAAAACAACAGCAGCCTTTGGGCTTGCCATGCGTGCGAGTGGCAGGGGTAGAAAGGTTTGCATAGTCCAGTTTATGAAACCTGACGCAGGATATGGTGAACAAATATCCGCAAGAAAACTGGGAATTGAGGTACATCCCTTTGGCACCAACAGATTTGTTAATAAGAACAACCCTGCGAGGGAGGATGTGGAACTTGCAAGAGCCGCCCTTGAGTTAGCCAGGGAGAAAATTAAAAGTGGTAGTTACGATCTGGTGATTCTTGATGAGATCAATGTGGCTATGGATTTTAATCTCATCCCTGTGAATGAAGTTCTTGATCTTTTGAGTTCTATCCCTGATAAAACGGAGGTTGTTCTTACGGGAAGATATGCCCCAGATAGTATTGTGGAGAGAGCCGATCTGGTAACGGAGATGAAGGAGGTAAAGCACTATTTCCGAAAAGGAGTTATGGCCCGGGAGGCAATAGAGTACTGAGGTGATAGCATGTCCGACATACGTGATGAACTTCAAAATCTTGTAAAAAAATTCAACGAGAGCGAGAACAAAAAAAAGGAGAAGTTGAAGGGAATTGAAAGAAAAATAGCTATTGTGTTTGAGGACGATGGAAGGTATCACACATACCTGAAAGATGGTGTGCTCAGCGATATTGAGGAGGGAGATATAAATGGAGACATTACGGTAATTACAACCACCGAAACCTTCAGAAAAATTTTGAACAAAGAGGAAGACGCCCTCACTGCATACATCACCAAGAAGATTAAGATAAAGGCCAAGCTTATGGATAAACTTCTGCTCAATGAGATCCTCGGATGACCACCTCGTATGACCTGTTGAATTTGTAACTTTACAGTGGTACAAACTTAGTCAGACATTATAATCCTATGATATTAACACCTGACGCAAACTGGCTATACAACGGCATCTATCGTTTGTCGGTTGTATGACAAAGTCATACAAATTTTGTCACTGAACGAAAGTTATATATATTGCTTTGTACATGTAGTCATGTGTAGAGACAGGTGTCAGAGATGGGGGATAACAGAATTACACTGAGGATGAGCGATGTGGAGCTGGACGAGATCGATGACTTCCTTGCAAGACACCCGGAGTACAACAACAGATCTCAGCTAATAAGGCATGCGGTGATGGATTACATAAAGAGGGTTGAACGGGGAGAATACAGACAGAAGGGTGTACGGGTGGAAATGGAGGACAGGCTCCTCACAATACTTGAAGAGTACGTTGAGTTTCGCTATTTCAAAAGCCTGGATGACCTTCTCAGCTTCGTGCTGAGAACTATTGCTATGGACGGGACTCTCTCCCGAATCCTGCGTGGATATGTGGGATCCCTCGGCGACCTCCGTCTGGAGGGGATGATGAGGGAGGCATGGGAGGAGAGGCATAGAAGAAGGTAGTTCCAAGATTAGAAAGAGGTATGCCGGAAGTGATGGGATATGAACGAGAAGGTGGATATGGAAAAAATAAAGGAGCGCGTGCGGAGAAAAATGCATGAGGAGTTCGGATTGATGCCCAGGATCAAAATCTTCGCCTTCGGTGGTGGAGCAGGGCGGATTGCTGAGTACATAGCAAGAAAGAAGCTGGCTGGGGTGAAGATAATTGGCGTTAACGCTGATGCCCGTGTGATGAACCTTGAACTGGACAAGAGAATGCATATTGGAAAGGATGTGCTTGGCTTTCACAGGGACACGAATGGCGAGCCAAAAGTGGCAGAATATATCGTGGATAGGCACAAGGCATGGATCATTGAAGAGGCCATGGATGCGGATGCAATAGTGATTCTTGCCGCCCCTGGTGGGGGTATGGGCTCGGGTGGATCTGTGGAAGCAATGAGGATTCTGAAGAATAGAACCGATAAACCTGTAATGGCAATATTCCTTCTGCCCTTCTCAGTTGAGAGGGAACAGAGGGCAAGGGCCATGAAGGTAATTGAGACGGTGAAGAATGAAAATCTTGGATCGGTGGTGGTATTTGATAGCGACGATATGCTTAATACTCCAGATCTCCCAATATTCAGAGGATATCAGAAGATATACGAGAATATTGTATCTGTGATTACACGCCTTACCGCCTTTACAAAGCGGGTCCTTGAAGAGAAATTTGACGAACTTTATCTGAGCGATATTGACGAGATAGTTGCCAGGGAGTACAGAAAAATTGTTGAGGAAGAAGCAGTTTTCTCCTGATTTACATATCAGATCCTTATACTTTTTTGATTCTGATAGTTTCCTGACCTTTGTGAATAATCTTTCTCGGCTGAGCTGCTAAGGGAAAAGAAGCAAATCTGGGCGAATTTATCTCCAACACGTATCTCAATCTCTTCGGTTGCAAAGGCCCCGAGAGTTAGTATGCCTCTGAACCCCGCATCCACAAGTCCGAAGGATGCCAGGACTCCTCTTCGTGCCCATCTGCTTTTAATCCAGATCTCTCCGGTGTGATTTGAGTCAAGATGCACCTCTTCGTGGGTACCTATTAAAAATCTGGTAAGTGGAGGGATACTGACCGACCCTTCTTTTATATGAATATTGCGAGAAGGCACCATGATCTCTCCAATTCTGAGATCGTACCCATTTGGGGTAAGAGAATCCTCAGAGAATCCTATTATCTTTATTTTGCCCTCTTTCATTGCCCTCACAATATCTCTGTCGGAAAGCATAGCGCCGGGGGGGAGATTTGAACTCCCGTGTCCTTGCGGACAGTGGATCTCGAATCCACCGCCTTGCCTGGCTAGGCTACCCCGGCATAAGTAATGCAAGGGGAAATGGAAGAATCATTATTTATCTTTTTGCAAATTTAAAACAGCCCTGCATAACTGCGCAGTTTAGGAAAAGTATTAAATCCCTGATTGCATATAATCTCATATGCTCTTCCATGCGGTGCCTGGACTTGAAAAGATATTCTTAAAGGATGTGAACCGTCCCAAGGTGATTTTAATTGTAGGTCCACCTGGTTCAATGAAAACCACATTCGCATACACTGTGATGACCAATTACCTTTCTAAAACGGGAGAGTTTGGACTTTACACCACCCTGGAGGAACCTGTGGATTCTCACCTGGCAAATATGGAGAGTCTTGGGATCAAGCTCACAAGGAACATGCAGGTGTCCGATATAAGCGATCTCCGTGAGATGGATCTTCTTCTGGGAGAGCAGGAAATGGTTGATTATGTTTCCCTCATAGAGAAGATGATAGTGCATTTCAAGGAGGAGATGAAGGATAAATTCTCATTTTTCACCCTTGACTCTCTGGGCGCTCTCTATTCAATTATGCCGAACACCGACAACCTCAGGCAACAGATGTTTTATTTCATGCGTACACTGAGAAGTTACAATCTATACTCTTTCATCATCATGGAGGAACAGCTTGGTGGCGGTGTGAGCTATCTGGGAAATGAAGGGTTCCTGGTGGATGGTATAATTCATCTGGGGGTGGATCGCTCCAGAGGACGCCTGGTCAGGTATATTCAGGTTGAGAAGATGCGAACCTCAGAGCACAGCATGGAAAAGTTTGCATTTGAATTCAAAAATGGAAAGTTGAACATCCTCGGACCAATTTTTGAATGAGAATCAGATATCAAAGAGAACCTTTGCATATCCCTTCTCAATATTTATTTCAAGTTCATGGTATGTGACTGCCTTAATCTCAAGTTTGATTCTGTGCTTTTCCTTGTTTAGAGGTTCTCCGAGTCCAATACCTTTGAGAATGTAACCACCTTCGGTTTGATGAATATGCACATTGAAATCACACATAACAAAAAACTCCACCGAGTACACATATAGCAACTCGGAAAGAAAATCAACTAGAAGATCCTCCAGGGTTGGAGATTCAAGTTTTATCCTGTATTTCCCTATTGCATCCACATTGGTAAGATCAACCATAAGATCAAACATGGCATATGCTGCCTTTTCAAACAGTTCCT
>JALSPD010000020.1 GCA_026986135.1 DHVE2 group archaeon | reverse complement strand
TCGCAGTATATAGACGATGCGAAGGTAAGATTTATGAGGAAGGAAGGAGGCGGTTTAATATGCACCACCCTTCCATTTGAAATTGCAAGGAAGATAGGATTACCTTATCTTCATGAAATATTTGAACACAGCGATTATGAGATCTTTAAATATCTTACTAAAAGGGTGAAGTATGATGCTTTACCAGCATTCTCCGTCACTATCAATCATATTGATAACTACACCGGTATTTCTGACAGAGAACGTGCAAAAACCATAAGGGAATTTGCCGAATTTATACGGGGTATTGATTATTTTAAAAACATCGCCGAGGAATTTGGAAGGCGGTTTATATCTCCAGGACATGTGCATCTCTTGATATCGTCAGGGCTGGATAAGAGGCGTGGTCATACAGAGTTAAGTACTGCAATTGTAACAATGGCAGGTCTTGTGCCATCAGCCACTATTGTGGAGATGCTTGGAGATCATGGGTATTCATTGACAAAGAGGGAAGCCAAAGAGTATGCAGAAAAGATGGATTTGGTGTTTATTGAAGGTTATGAGATAGTGGAGGCCTGGGAGCGATGGTCAGAGTAATGGCTACGGGTGTTTTTGACATTCTTCATCCGGGCCATGTTCTCTTTTTAAGGGAGGCAAAGAAACTTGGGGATGAGCTTGTGGTTGTTGTGGCAAGAGATAGTACCGCTGCAAGAATGAAGCATAGGCCCATTGTACATGAAAGAGACCGCAGATTCATGGTTGAATCACTAAAACCAGTTGATAAAGCTGTGCTTGGGTACGAGGACGATATGTACAGAATAGTGGAGGAGATTAAGCCTGATATTATAGTATTGGGGTATGATCAAAATTTCAGTGAGAGTGAAATTGAAGATGAGTGTAGAAAGAGGGGGTTAAATGTGAAGGTCATACGCCTGCAGAGATATGGTGACGGAGATGTGCATGGAACAAGAAAAATTATAAGTAAAATCGTGGAAAGGAGTGATGATCTCTATGCGAAAGATAGGCGTAGTTGATACTACCTTTGCTAGGTACGATATGGGTTCTGCGGCCGTTGATGAATTAAAGAAGATGGGAACTGGCTTTAGGATAGTTCGTAGGACGGTTCCGGGGGTGAAAGATCTGCCAGTAGCTGCAAAAAAACTTATAGAAGAGGAGGGATGTGATATTGTAATCGCACTTGGAATGCCAGGGCCAAAACCTATAGACAAGCAGTGCGCCCATGAAGCGTCTTTGGGATTGATATATGCACAGCTCATGACCAATACTCATATTATAGAGGTGTTTGTTCATGAGGATGAGGCTAAAGATGAAAGGGAACTCGCCTGGCTTGCAGATAGGAGAGCAAGGGAACACGCACAGAACGCTTACTGGCTTCTTTTTAACCCTGATAAATTAAAGAGGCTTGCAGGTACCGGTCAAAGGCAGGGATTTGAGGACGCGGGACCTGTTAATGGTGCGATCTCTGGAGGTGTTAGGCATTAAGGAGGTGATATTGTGAGTATAAGATTGGCATTGGTGGTTAGTGAGTACAACTATGATATAACTATGATGATGCTTGAAAGAGCAAAGGAACATGCAGAGTTTCTTGGGGCTGAAGTAAGGTATATTGCAAAAGCACCAGGAACCTTTGACATACCAATTCTTGTTAAAAAGCTTCTAGAAAAGGATGATGTGGATGCGGTAGTTACTCTTGGTGCAGTGATTGAGGGTGAAACCGAGCACGATGAAATTGTAATGCATAATGCAGCAAGAAAAATTGAGGATCTTAGTGTAGAATTCGGAAAACCAGTAACCCTCGGGATATCGGGTCCTGGAGAATCTCGCCTTCAGGCAGAGGCCCGGATTGAGAAGGCTAAGGATGCAGTTGAGGCTGCTGTAAAGTTAGTGAAGAGACTAAGGTCCCTAGAAGAGCGATAATGTTAAATACATTGTACCAATAATAAATATCGCTATGACTCTCCTCATTAGAAACGAGAGGAGGTTAGTTCGCATCTTCCTGGAATGTGAATACATTGATGGTATACTTGAGCATGAATTTTCATACATTACAGAAAAAAAGGAAAAGATCTTATTTTTTGATATTTATGAAGACAACGAAAATTAAAGATATTACGATTATAGCGACTTCAAGCTCGGGTACAGTATAATTACTCTTTTTAAGTGGGTAAGGATCCTCTGCCCCAGCACTTCCGTCAATGCGATATGAATAATTTACGATACCGTCATTATCAGGATCGTTCGTATCATTGTTATTTGCCCAGTCATGCCAGTAGTTTCCTCTATGCGTGGTGGTAGAGTACCAAGTGTTGTCAGTTCCATTGTCCAGTGCTTGGATATGGGATGAATCGTATTTATCGCCACTACCATGGTTATAAAAGAATTCATTCTCGTATATGGTATTTGATGAAGATCCAGTAATATATACACCGTATTCTGAGTTTCTTATAATTATATTTCCAGAAATCTGATTTGAACTTCCATGTTCAACAAATATCCCGTACCAGTTGTTCTCAACAGTATTATTTTTGCAGATTATTCCTGTGGAATTGTATAGTCTTATCCCTACAGCTCCTGATCCATCGCCGTCAATAGTGTTGTTTTTGAGTCTTGTATTGGAAGAGTCCCTTATTTCTATGCCATAATTATCTTTGAATAATGTGTTGTATTCAACCACAACATTATTGCTTCTGCTTCCGATGACTATCCCTGATACAGTATTGCTTGTTATAGTATTGTTGTCTATTTTTGAGTTCCCAAGAACTCCTACAAAAATTCCCCATTTATTGTCTTTTATTTCGTTCATCTCAAGTTTTACGTCCGAGCAACGATCCATGTATATTCCATGATTTGCGTTGTTGTGGATTTTGGAATTTATAATATTGCCATGGGTGACGTTAATTAGCATAATCCCAGCTCCCAGCCGAAAGTTGCCTTTAAACTGAGCGTGATGCACATCTACATTTTGAATTATGAAATATACTGTGGTATTCCCTATGTATATAGCAGCTCCATATCCTGAAGCATTTATTTCTATATTCTGGATTATGTATGGATTGGTGGAGCTCCCATCACCTGGCCAACCTTCTGAGGATGCAATGTTTGCAAAATCGTTATTGCTGTTTATTACTATGGGTGCATGCTGCACATAATCACTCAACAAACTTTTCTTATCGGTCGTTAAACCCCCCAAACTTTTTGCATACGGGTGTGATATCAAAATAAGTATTATTGAGAGAATGAGCAGATATCCGATGGTAAATTTTTTCAATTTCATAGTGGTAATATGTCAATGAAAGAGATAAACTTTTTCCCGCATTAAATATTATATATGCGGCATTACTTACACCTCCTATGCCCGTACTGCTTCTTGTAGGTATGCCCGGAGCAGGAAAAGAAGAATTCGTTAAAGTGGCTAAAGAGATGGGTTACTCAGTTATACGGATGGGTGATGTTGTAAGAGAATATGTTTCTACACTTGGATATCCTATTGAAAACGAGATTGTTGGTAAAATTGCGGGTGATGAAAGAGATAAGCATGGAGTTGATGTATGGGCAAAAAGGGCGGTGGATAAGATAAAAAAAATGAAAACTCACAAAATTGTAATTGATGGAATACGGTGCCCGGAGGAGGTTGAGGTTTACAAAAGGGAGATTGGGGATGTGATTGTTGTGGGTATCTATGCACCGCAAAAGGAAAGATATGAGAGAATAATAAGGAGGAGGAGACCTGATGATGTAAAAAATTGGGATGAATTTATAGACCGTGAAAACAGAGAACTCTCTTGGGGGCTCGGAGAGGTATTTGCAAGAAGTGATGTGATGCTGTTGAATACAGGTACGCTTGAAGAATACCATAGAAAAGTAAGAGATTTTTTAAAATCAATTGAGTAATCATCTTGGGGGCAAATATTTTATATTCTGTTCTGTCTTCTCCCCTTAGATGAGGTGATACCCATGGGCAAGCTGGCAGATGTTGAGATTGTAAGGGATGGAGATCGGTTCTTTGCAAGGATAACACTTCCGGACGGTAATGTAACTAAAATAGAAAGTGAAAAATTTGAAGAGATTCTCAATCAGATCGCAACAGAACTTCAGGATAGGTTCGGTTTCCTATAATTGTATCCACTGATTTTTATTTTGAATCGTTTTTGTGTTATTTGGTAATGTTTGTAATGTTATTTTATTTATAAACTAATTTTACATGGCTACAAAACATTAAAATCATACTGGATAATACCAGTCTTGTGGATTTGAATGAACAGGTTGAACGATGCGAGAGATTAATCAGACGAGGGTATCCCAAGGAAAAGATAAGGTCAAAGTTATCTTACAGGAATTTCGACGAAATATATGAAATTGCAAAATGCAGGATAGAATCAAAAGGTAAATTTAGTGTGAAGGAACTTTTTTTTGATAAATATGGATTGAGGTATTCTACTCCAGAGATAATTGGAAGATACAGGGCCCAGAGAATAAAAGATTTTACAGTTGCAGATTTAAGCACAGGTGTTGGACTACAGGCAATATTTTTTTCATTTACAAATAGGGAAGTTCTTGGCGTTGATATATCTGAAAGGAGAATCAGGTATGCGAATCTAAACGCTAAGGCATATGGTGCGAATAATATCCGCTTCATAGTTGGTGATTGCTTATCCACAGAGATATACAATATTGCAAGAAAATATGAAATATTATTTTCAGATCCTGCTAGAGCTGAAAGGGAAGATGAGCGAGACCTTAGAACCCTTTTTCCGTCTCCTTTAAAAATAATGGAGAAATATGGGACTGGTAGGGACTATGTTTTTGATCTTCCTCCGCAGATCTCCTTTGAAAAGATACCTGCTACCTGGGAGAAGGAATTTATTTCAATAAATGGAAAAATAACCAGATTTACAACTTATGTGGGTGATATAAAGAAACATGATCGGGTTGCTGTTGCTCTACCTGATGGTCATACATACTGGAGTGATGATCCCATATCCAGGG
>JALSPD010000019.1 GCA_026986135.1 DHVE2 group archaeon | reverse complement strand
AATATTCTATTCTCCCCGTAGATATGCGGCATCATGGTGCCACTATGGCACGATTGATTCACTATGATGAGCAATAGAGCCACTTGAATCACCCTATAAACCATATAATAAAGATTATAAACCACGTTAATATGACTGTGGATAGCCCATATATAAGTATTTTATTTCGGGCATCCAAAACTTTCTTTATAAATAAAAGAGATATGTAGAGATAGGGTGTAAATATCAAAAGAAGCAAACGTATTATATTCACTACCATTAGAGAGCCTTTATTTGGATTATTATCTACTGCGGAAGCACCCACGCCCACAGAGAAGGCGTAAATAGAATAAAGAACAAAGTATATACTATATCCTATCAATAAAATTCCACTTATTTTTTCCTTGGTGTTTGTGTATGATGAGTAAAAGCAGAATCCTATAATATACAAAATAGATATATTGATGAACCACAATATTAAGATGCCATTTGAAAATTCGATGATACATAACGAATAATAGGCAAAACACCAATCCAAGAAATAAATTAAAAATAAAAAAGAGGCTGCAAGAGTTGCTACAATGTACCATCTGTATTTTTCTGCAATCATTTTCATCACCTCTATAAGTATATTTTTTCTGGATTTGACCTGCTATATACAATCATGGGATAAGAGTAATGCTCATCATAAGAGTCCCCGTTGTTGTGTTCTGCATAGTCTCCTTTCTGGTACATATATGATATTGATTCGGGATCGCCCATATTCCCCATACTCAATATAAAACCATCATATGTTGGAAAGAAAAATTGCCCATTATAATAAACTTTTTTCATTCTTCCCTGATAAATGAAAGCAAAATGCTCATAAGGAGTTTGAAGCCATATGCCAAAGACCTGAAATGCAGCCTCTGTCCACGCTTCATGCTCACCATTAGCCAAAATTATCAGCACGGCGACATCAAATAAATTGTGTACTCTCATGTTGAAACCCCCACAAGTAAAATAGAAAGTATGGTAACCGCTATTGCGACCACAATGGAAGTGTAAAGATGTTTCTTATAACCAATGTTATAAAAAACACTGACGTTGAAAGATGTAAGTGCTGCTACAGGCTGAATGATCAAATAAATAACTTCCACTAGTATAGATTGATGTGAATGTACTATATTTTGACTCGCTGGGGCAACTCTTCCACAAAGAAGAACATAGATTAAAAAAGAATATAGAAAACACCAAATGAAGGAATATGCTATTTGAATCCATCCCAAAATTTGAGATTTTCTCTTATATGTGAACCAACCTAAGATATATAAGATAATAGCTCCGATGAGAGTAACTGCCATGATATATACTATGTATTTCCCTGATTGAGGCCATAAAATAACTTCACCTAACCAAAGAAAGATCAAAATAATTAAAGATAAAAACACGGCCCGTACTATTACATTATTACTCCCCCCTTCCATTATAATCACCTCATAAATAAATTTTTGATGGAATAATATCATAGGATTCACATTGTGGATTTGAATCCCAATCTCCTGCGTGAGGGCCATTGTGGTACTGTGCATTTACTCCTGAGGAGTAGGCATAGAAAATATCCTCAGGCGATAAAAGAGATCCCAGGGATTTAATAAAACCTGGTGTAATGCCTGGAGGTAAACCTTGTTTTCCCTCATAAATAAAGGCAAAATGCTGATATGGAGTATCTACTAAAGCATACGCATACTCTGTCCACGCCTCGTGGGTACTATCTGCTGCACTTATTAATATTCTGTTCTCCCCGTAGAGATGAGACATCATAGTCCCACTATAGCAAGCTTGATTTACAATGATCATAACCGCGTACTTCCTATTAGCATTATTACCAAATGTTGCGCTTAGATAGTCTCCAAAATCGGAATAAGATACGCTCTCTCCCTGCCATCCAGGATGGTCCTCTGATGTCTGGGCATCAGCATTGCTTCTTATTCCAAATCCTCCCGGTCCACCATGGGTGACAATAGTAATGAATAAAGAATCATGAGTGGTAATTTTTGATGCTATTTCATCTAATGCATCCTTTATATCAAACTTGTTAGGTACATCCCACATTGCCTCACCGTCAACTATGCTCTCCGTGGTTTTATCATGTCCTCTCCAGCCCCAGCTACCATCATATTTGGAGTACCATCTTGATGACATAAGATACACATTGCTTGGAGAGTAGCGATAATCGTTCACCAATTTATTGTACATTGCCTTGCCATCGTTCAAGAATGCTGGCACATGAGAATACCTATGCACATCATCCACGGAATACCACCCCAGGTTCTCCATTGTTCCATCCTCCCACAGGCACGATATGCCAGTTGGATTGTTGATCTTCCACATATACAATGTTGAACGGAGATATGCTCTTGTAAGAGAAATAGGCATTTATATTTAATTTAATCTCAAAAATCTGCTCCTTGGTGGCATTCACATATGAGAATTCAAAATCTCCTTCAACGGAAGATTCAGGAATTTGATGCATTCCTCTATGGGGTATCGCGTATATGATGTAATTTTCCGTTATGATTCTTAATTCTTCATCTTCAGAATATTCAGCACCTCTTATGATGAAAAGCACATAAAGATATTGCTCATCGTACTTTAAAGCGAGAGTGATATTCACTGGGCCATTGGTTATAGGTGCATATGGCCCACCATTTTTCCAGGATTTATTGTAAATATTTGCGTCGTTCCATTCTTCGGGATCTACTTTTCCGTCAATAACAGGCGCCTTTTTTGCGTGGCTTGCTTTTAACGGTGATGGTGCTTCCATACTTACGATGTTTGAATCTGTTGTCTCGTATGGGAGTTTTGGATGATATGGATTGTTTTCACTCTTGTATCGGGCAAACAACCGAAATTTTCCAGAAGGTAGTTTTAAAATCTTCTTACCATTTTTCACATTCAGGAAAGAATACAGGTTATCCGTATGCGTCCAGTTTTTCCCGGGTGAGAGAGGTAATGCAGTGCAGTTGGAAGGGGGCCTGTATAATTCTAAAGTGGTACCATTGAGGTACTGTAGGATGTATGTATATGCCAAGTGGGGCGTAGAAATTGATTTGTTGCCTTTGTTGAATATTGTAATGGTAACATTGAAATTTGTCTGATTGACAAGAATGTGTATCTTCAGATATCTCGTATCTTTTGGGGATTCCTTTGGACTAGGTGGGTAGAAATATATGATACTTCCAAAAATAAGAATCGCAAAAACAATTAGTATAGCAATCCATTTCATCTATGTATCACCCTCCAGAGGAATACCCGCTATAATTGACATACTAGCACATCACCTCCTGTGATGTTATGTATCTGACATACCATATATAAACTTTCTCCCATACTTTCCCTAACTGATAAAAAGGCGAAACATCACAAAATATGCACGCTTGATGCCTTGAAATACACGAACACATCCGAATTTTCCGAGAGGGAAAGAGCATGTACTGCGTTTGGAGTGAGTACGGAGACGAGGGTAAACGTGCCAAGGTCAAGGAATACCCTTATTACATTACCTCTTCTCTCCAATCGCACAATTTTTCCCCTGAGCTCGTTCCGCATGGAACTAACAATTTTTCTGGATGATATGATTATGCTCTCAGGTCTTATGGATAGATGTACCTTTCCCCTTGCCCTATCTGAGGTGTATATAACAACATTACCCACCTTAACTGCAGTGAGGGAATCTCTCTCACCAATTACCTCACCAGCAAGTATGTTGGTGTCCACAAAATCCGCCACGAAGTCAAGATTTGGACGCGAGAATATTTCTTCAATCTCACCAAACTGCATCAATCTGCCGTTGTGCATTATGCCCACCTTATTTGCCATGAGCCATGCCGTCTCAAAATCATGGGTGATGTGAATCACAGTGCTTCCAAGCTGGGCTATGGCATCCACAACAATCCTTCTTGCCCTTTCCCTGGTTTTGATGTCAAGGGAGCTGAAGGGCTCATCAAGAAGGAGTACCTTTGGTTCCATTGTAAGGGCCCTTGCAATTGCAACACGCTGCATCTCACCCCCGCTCAGGGTGCGTGGATACCTGTCAAGGAGGTGCTCCACTTCAAGAAGCTCAGCGTATCTTTTTATCTTCGCCTCATCGTATTTACCGCGCATTTTCAGAGGGTATCCTATGTTCTCTCTCACCGTCATATGGGGAAAGAGCATGTAGTCCTGATACACCACAGCGATACCCCTCTTATTCGGAGGAAGCCCGTTTATTTTCTTCCCTTCAATGAGAATTTCTCCCCTCTGTACAGGATGAAATCCAGCGATGGTTTCTATCAGAACAGTTTTGCCAGCTCCCGTGGTGCCCATTATTGCCACATAGTCCCCCTTCTCAACATGTAGATGGGGAATTTCAACCTGGGTATCGCCAAGGCGCACAAGCAGATTTTTAATCTCCAGCATCGTTCAACCTCCCGAACACAGCACGAAGGGACACGAAGATTAATAGGGTAATCATAAGGAGAAACGAGGTTGCAGGCAGAGTCGCGCTGAGTCCGTAGTTGGTGAATAAGAAGTAAATGTATGTGGGCGCTATCATTGGATAAAATGCGATCATTATAACCGCTCCAAACTCGCTCATTGCCCTGGCCCAGGCGTTGATGGAGCCGGAAAGCACATTTTTTTTGATCAATGGAAGAACCACCGTGAAAAATGCCCTGGTTCTTGTTGCCCCGAGATTCATGGCCACAAGTTCGTATCTCTCATCCACCCTTGCGATTCCATCTCGAATTTGATTTATGAGAAAAGGAATACTAACAAATAGCATGGCAATTACGATTCCCGGAAGAGCATAGTAGAATCTTATCCCGATGCTCTCAAGGGGAGCTCCTATGATGCCTGAGCTTCCAAATACTAGCAGGAGTATGATACCGGCGACAGTGTGAGGGATGACTATTGGAAGATCAATCACACCCTCCACAAAACTACGAAGTGCAAAGTTCCTTCTGGCAAGGAGGTATCCGAGGGGAAGTGAGAGTCCAAGGCCTATTAGAGTGGCT
>JALSPD010000018.1 GCA_026986135.1 DHVE2 group archaeon | reverse complement strand
CCCACATACCTCTTCCACTGTGGGTATTTCCAGTTGAATATTATTTTGCAGGGTGTAGATGAAAAATTTTCTTTCAAATGATGTTAATTGTCCGATCTTTTTGCTTAGAGAAAGCAGGATTTTATCGTATCGGGATATGCTTACTGCAAGGGGTGAATTCTCGCTCAATGTTTCATAATGCTCCGTAGCATGCCCGTTTCTGCCCTTTACCGGTACGAAATTGGGGGGCAGATTGTAAAGAAAAATAAGAGGATAGATGATCTTTGAATCATCTGGTTCAGAATCCATATTTAATCACCGTCCTCTATATTTTTAAGTAATCTTCCGATTTTTACATTGACGCCCAGTATTTTAAGAGATTCATCCTCCTCTGGATACACAGGAAATGGGTCAAGCTCGTATGAAATACCATTCGTGGTAAGCATGCCTTTCTTTACAAGGGTTATAAAATCATTGCTGTAAACCACGGTCTCATTGAGTATGGTGCTGTCTGCCATGCTTTTTCTCATATCATCAAGGATGGCCAGGAGCATAGATTTCTCTCCGTCATCAAGTTTGGATTTTTTTGATGCGTTCTCAATAACTTTCTTATTATCTGGAAATTGATAACTGAACCCCTCACCCTTTTCAAGCTCCTCTTTAAATATTTTCTTTACCCTTCCTCTGTATCCCCTTAAAATTTTCAGAGCCGTTCTGTATATGTAGTACCACCCCTCAATTCCTCGGTATTCCAGATCCATGGCTGCAAGGGCGATTTCGTAGATTTCCCCTATCTTATCCTTAGGGATGATGCCTCCCTCCGAATTTACTTGGCAAAAGCTCAGAAAGGGACATGTCATGCACGGTGCGTATTCCTCTTCATGCTCTATTCCATCCTGTCCGAAGGGTGATTTTTTAATTCTTAGAGAAATCGCGATGGATAGCAGTATTATTGATGAATCAAACGGGAAATATTGTAATCCATTTACAGTTATTCTGTATCTGTCTTCTAATGTTTTAGTGAAGTTGCTCAGGTACTCTGTGTACCTTTGAGGATATTTTTCTCTACCTTCAATGGCATCTTTTAAACTTCCAACAACAAGCGCATGGAGTGCGGCACCTATCCCCGTTTTTTCTGCCCATCCAGTAATGGGAAAATCACTGAAATTCATCTCATATATTTTATCCTGTATGGCAATGTTCATTGCTTTGCTTCTCTTATCAATCTTGACCTTTGAGAGAAGGCATAGATGCTTGTTTATCTTCGTAAGAATGATGTATTTTCCTTTTTTCTCTGCCTGATCCACAACTTCGTCACAGTTTTTATCACTTTTAACTTCACCACTCAGTACAAATCGCCATCTGCATATGTGTGGGGTGTATAGGTACTCTAAGGGCACCACGCTTCCTTGATCCATGAACCAATCTCAGGGAATGGGGTATTTATTTTTATCTCCGAACATTAGTCGTATCTCACTATCTCTTTCACCATATCCTTTGCATTTTCCCTTCTTTCATGGAAATCCTTCATCCACTCCTCTACAAGATTTGCGGCTTCTTTTTTGCATTTTCCGCATATTCTCTCTCCCGATTTGCAGGATTCATATATCTCTTTCAGGTAGGAATCATCCTCAATAAGATGGTATGCGAAGAATTCGTATATGGAGCATCTATCTGGATTTCCACCGTATTTTCTGTGCTCTTCCAGCGTTGCACCTCCCCCTGTTATTGCCCTTTTTACTTTTCTCACAGCCTCTTCCGGGGAATCTGTAAGGAAGATAGCGCTGTCAGGTATTGATGAGGACATTTTGCCTCCGTTTAGCCCCGTTATGAGCCGATGATATGTTGCCGAGGGAGGGAAGAATCCGTGTTCATTTATTTTGCGTTCGTATTCAATGATCGCTTCATTTATTCTCCTTAGGTGCTCCCAATTGGTACCGGATGCATAAAGTGCTTTGTAGGGTATATTAAGATGAACATCAAATCCAAGATCCCCGACTATAGATGCCACCTCATTTAGTACCTTTTCTGGAGATTCCCCTCTGTAAAATACCCCTATTTTGCCTTCCTGAAGGACCACACTGAACATTCTCCATCTTTCCACGAGATCACGGGTCAATCTCATGTGGGGATCTTGATCAACGCCTACTGGAACAACTGTTGGCCTTCTTCCTCCAAATCTGTCAAGCTGTACGTGTAGTATATCACCAACCTGAATTAAAGGTGCAAATAGATGGGTCATATTTGCCTCTTTATCAAATCCATATATCTTCAGGAACTCATTCATATTTATTTTCTTGGCAAGTTTCCATGCCAGATCTTTAACTTCTCTGCGTTTTGATTGGAAGTAAACCTCCGCTTTATCAGGCGATATTCCGAGGGCTATGTAAGAGGGTATGTATTCTTCAAGTGCTATTTTTTCTGCCTTTTCAAGAGATATGCCTCTTGAGGCATATGCTTCAATATCTGCCACAGCAATGTGCACATCCCCACCCTGATTTTGATAATAAACAACCTGATCAATGGTCATCTTATGACCAAAATGCATGCGACCAGAGGGCATAAGCCCCGTGAGAACTGCAAATGGTTTTGAGTTGATTATTCTGTCGTATATGAGCTGAAAATCCCTGTGCCCGAATATAATTCCTCTCCTGAAAATAGGCGGGGCATCTGGAAGGGTGAAGTTGAACTCCTCAATTCCGAACTCATCCCTTAATTTTTTGTAATCTTTAAACTGCTGCGATGCCCATGGGTTTATGAGTGGCATAATGGATTATCTCAACCATGCATAAAAACTTTCACGGAAACAAAAGTTTGTAGGGGAGAGGGGGGAGAAAGATGTATGTGTTGGGTGAACGGGAAATGTATGCAGGAAAACAATTTATATGATTACAATGCATTTTTATAGGTGAAAAGGGATTGTACTTGGAAAATTTAATTTATGTATTCATAATCCCCCATTATGCGACTCTTTGGAACAAATGGAATTCGTGGGGTAATCGGAAAAGAATTCAAGCCTGATTTCCTTGTCAAAATTGGAATGGCAATAGGGACCTATCTCCCTCAGGGATCCAATGTGGTGCTCGGTGCAGATACCAGAATATCTGGAGATATGGTTAAAAATGCCGTGATTTCAGGTCTTCTAGCTACTGGTGTCAATGTTGTGGATATTGGAATTGCTCCCACGCCTGCTATTCAACTATACACCCGTAATCACGGTGATTTTGGCGTGGCAATAACTGCTTCCCATAATCCGCCAGAATTCAACGGCGTTAAGGCTATTGCAGGAGATGGTACCGAGCTGCCCCGTAAAGCGGAGGAGGAAATTGAAAAAATATTCTTTTCCAGAGAATTTCGCATTGTAAACTGGAAAGATGTAGGCAGACACATACGTGCTGAAGGCGCAAATAGGGAGTATATTGAGAGGATAATATCACTGGTGGATAGAGAAAGCATAAGAAATGCCGGATTCAAGGTTGCGATTGACTGTGCAAATGGAGCATCCTGCTTCACATCGCCGTATATTCTTGAGGAACTTGGTGTTAAGGTCGTATCCCTTAACTGCCAGCCTGACGGGACATTTCCAGGTCATGAAAGTGAACCCAAACCTGAAAACCTTCAAGAGATTATCTCCTTTGTTAAGGATGGCGATTTTGATCTGGGAATAGTGCATGATGGCGATGCAGACCGCGTGATATTCATTGATGAGCAGGGCAATTTTATCACTGGAGACAAGAGCTTGGCAATAGTGGCGAATTATATCCTGAAAGAAGGGGATCTCCTCGTCACTCCCGTTAGCTCATCCATGGCCCTTGAGGATATTGCAAGGGAGAGAGGTGCGAAGGTTATATACACTAAGGTTGGTGCTCCAATCGTCGCGAGGAAGATGATTGAAACCCGAGCGAGATTCGGAGGCGAGGAGAACGGCGGGATGATATTCCCCGAGATGCAGTACTGCCGCGATGGAGCAATGGGTATGGCGAAGATGCTTGAGATAATGGCAAAAACCGGAAAGAAGATGTCTGAGCTAGTTGCGGAGCTTCCCGTGTATTACCAGAAAAAGGTTAGTGTTTCGTGCCCTAACGAGAAGAAGGAAAGGGTGCTTGAAGCCCTGAAGAATAAGTATTCTGGGGAGAATGTCATCACGATTGATGGTGTCAAGATAATGGGCGATGGATGGTGGGTCCTCATTCGCCCCTCTGGCACCGAACCTATTTACAGAATCTATGCGGAGGCGAGGAGCGAGGACAAACTTGCGGAGATTCTGGAGAGATACGAGAAGGAACTTCAAGAGGTTGTTGAAAGAGTGTAAAAATCTGAACCTTCGCACAAATCTTTATATCCTCCGAATCCACCTTTTATAGGGTGATTAAAAAATGTGCGAACTGATGGGTATGTCTTTTAATCGTGCCGTTAATGCAAGAATTTCGTTCCGCGGGTTCAGACATAGATCCTCAGGGAATCCACACGGCTGGGGTCTTGCGTACTATCCTGATGAATCCGCACAGGTATTCAAAGAGCCGATTAGTGCAAAAAGAAGCGAACTGGCTGAATTTGTTGGAAACTACAAGGGCGTGAAGTCCCGAATATTCATAGCTCATGTGAGATTTGCCAGCCGAGGTGGTTTGGCGAGGAAGAACACGCATCCATTCCAGAGGGAGCTAAATGGCAGGGACTATGTTTTCGCGCACAACGGAACCATGGGGGTTGATTGGAACTATGATATGGCATCATGCAGACCCATTGGCGATACGGATTCAGAGCTGGTTTTTTGCCATATTCTCTCAAAGATAAATGAGCGGGGGATTGAAGAGTGGAGCAAAGAGGATTTTATCTGGCTTCACAATCTTGCGCATGAGCTCAATTCTCTTGGCTCTCTCAACTTTATGCTTTCTGATGGTACTTTCCTTTTTGCATATCATGACTCCTTTGGTTATAATTCTCTCTACCATCTACGCAGGGAGGCACCGTACCATGAGATACGGCTTTTGGATGAGGACTGGATGGTTAATCTCTCAGAGGAGAAATCTACAGATACCCGTGGTTACATCATTGC
>JALSPD010000017.1 GCA_026986135.1 DHVE2 group archaeon | reverse complement strand
ACCCATTGCTTTCAATCCCACCATGGTCAGATTTTAACCAAGTAACATAAGGGAAGGATTATATTTTAAATTTTCCCTGAATTACTGTGTTATTGTGGAATTTTTATTCTCGGATAAGAATGCGATTTTGCAACAAATCCCCGATAAGGGGGTTCATTTATAAAGATCCGTTGCAAAACAAATATCATGGTAAGAAATATTTAAAAACTGAAAAATAATAGAGATAGAAAATGTTTATATTGAAGTTCCATATACGCATACTGCCGGGCCAGTAGCTTAGCTAGGTAGAGCGCGGGACTCTTAATCCCGTGGTCGGGGGTTCGAATCCCTCCTGGCCCGCTACCCTGCGGGTTTGTTATAATCTTGTTCAAGGTTCACTCCTACCCCACCCAAAATTTTTATACCTGTCAAGTATTATACCTGCATGGTATAAAATGAAATTCTACAATCGTGAAAAAGAAATGGAAATACTCCGCAGGGCGAAGAGGGTGGCAATAATAGGGAGAAGGAGAGTCGGAAAAACGAGGCTGGTGGAAGAGACGCTTAACCCAATAACGCTTTTTATACCTGCGGAGAAAAATGAGACAATAATAGCAAGAGAATGGGTTGATGAGATAAAGAGAAGAAGATACATCCCTTCGCTACGAACAATGAAGGATGTTGTGGAATTTCTAATGCGAGAGGGAGAGACAATATTCATAGACGAACTGCAGAATGCGATGAAGGTCAATCCATCGTTCCTCTATGATTTGCAGAGACTGCTTGACAAGTACAGGGATGCCAGGGTTGTGGTAACTGGCTCGCTTATAAGCATGTCAAAGAGAATGATTGAGAGTTACCGTACCCCTCTGTACGGCAGGTTTGATTACACCATCAAACTCAGAGAACTGAATTTCAGGACGGTGTACGAGATAATGAGAGATTTGGGGTACAGTATGGAGGATGCGGTGGTTATGTGGTCCGTGTTTGGAGGCTTGCCGAAATACTACGAGACACTTGAGCATTTCAGGGTACCCGTGCTTGATTTCATACGGATGATGTTCTACGAAGAGCCATATCCGATGCTCAGCGAAGTTATGCTCATGCTGAAAGAGGAACTGGGGAAGGAATACAAGACCTATTTCAGCATACTTCAGGCCATAGCGGATGGGAATTATACAATTGGGGAAATCGCAGGATACATGGGTGTGAGAAGCACGGACATAAGCAAGTACATGGCTGCTCTTCTGAATGATTATGAACTTATTACCAGAAGGAAGAATGCCTTTGGAAAAGGGAAATACAGGTACTACATGGCGCAGAATCTTATTGATTTCTGGTTCAGAGCGGTATGGAAAAATTATCCAAGGTTTGAGAGAAAAGAAGTTGAATTCTCTGAGGAAGATATTAGAAATTATGTTGGCAGAAAATATGAGGCACTGGTGGAGCAATTCGTACCGCAGATTTTGCCGTTCAAGGTGAAGAGCATAGGTAAGTACTGGGGCAAGTATGCTTCACGTGAGAAGGGAAGGGAGAGTTTTGAAGTAGATATACTTGCGGTGGGTGAGAAAGATATAGCTTTGATTGAAGTTAAGTGGTCGGAGATGAGTGCAAGGGAGGTCCAGAAAGAGATGGAGAAACTGAGAGAGATGGCTGAGGCAATTAAAGATACCCGAAAGAAACACCTAATTCTGTTGGCTAAAAAAGTGGACAAAGAAATAGAGAATGCGTATGATCTGAGAGATGTGGAAAATATTATAGTAAAGTGAAGTATATTACCTTTTATTGCTCATCCCTCTTTATTAATGTGATGAGTCCTTTCAAGGTTACTTCCCACCGAGGTCCTGTCCGTCTTCAGAATTATTCAATTCTTTTTATTAAAAAGTCAACTGAATTGCTTTCGTCACTGATTCTTTTAGACAAGTGACTTTTTAAATAATTCCCTCCTGGCCCGCTACCCTGCGGGTTTTTCACCTGTGATGCTCTGGGGGCACCCACATATCAAAATATATCCTCATTCCAAACATTCGGAAAGATGGTTATATACATACCCATGATTTTTCATCTGTCCTCCAATAATGAGCATGGATGCATATACAAGGGTAGCAAGGTTGTGAAGAAATCATTAAGGTGAATGATGAATATGTTGTTTATAAAGATGAGGATAGTAAACATCTTCTTCCCACCTCAGAATTATCAATGATAACATTCAGAGAGGGGGTCTCACTCAGAGAATCAGATGGAAAAAGAATAGGACACTCCTAAAAGCACTGGCTGTGCTTGGATCATTGGTCTTTCTTGGCATCATAATTGTTATCCTGCTAAAGGTAATGCGCAATGGGATATAAAGAGGAATTTGAAGGAGAGAATACCCTAATCACGGTGCATGACGATAGAGATGACATAATCAATATATACACAGTAAAGGCAGAATTGCATATGAAAATACCAATCTTCTGGTGGTGGAAGAAGCGACAATAGGAGATTATGACTACTAACTTTACGAGGCGGACAGGGTGTAATTAACAAGGATTGCATTGTGAAAATAGAAACAGATGATAAAACGAACATGGATGATTTCATCCTTGAACTCTACCGTAAAAACAGGATAAATTTTGACTTGAGCATCGTATCATTATTGATGGGATTGACCATAGGGTTTATAATTGCAATGACCTCATCCCTGTAGGGTGATTAAATGTGAGAATCACGCGTCAGTATATCCTTGCATTGTTTCCTATTACTCCGCGAACCACTGCACCCGGTGCAATGTGTACCCCATAACCAATAACTGTGCCCACATCAATGCTCACATTTATTCCTGTATGGACCCCATCACCCATTATCACACCAAGCTTTCTGCGGCCAGTATCTTCAAGTTTTCCCTTTACATAAACCCTGACATTCTTCTCGTCAAGGCGCAGATTGGCAATTTTTGTACCTGCGCCTAGATTGCAGTTCTCCCCTATTATACTGTCGCCAACATAGTTGAAATGCGGAATCTTGGTGCCTTGCATTATAACAGATGCTTTAATCTCCGAGAAATTGCCGACATGGCAGTTATCTCCAAGAACCGTATATGGCCTGATATAAGAATTAGGTCCAATCACACAGTTCTCACCGATTAACACGGGACCTTCAATATAGGTGCCACTCTTTATTACGGTACCCTTGCCCACTCTAACCTTACCTTTTATGGTCACATTATCTTCAATAGTTCCCTCATTAATTGGGTCAAGAGAATCAAGATAGATTCTTGTTGCCTCCAGAAGATCCCAAGGCCTACCAATATCAACCCATGGACCGTTGCTTCTTACAATTTTTATATCAGTCTCTCTAGCCATCATATTCAAAGCATCTGTTAACTCAAGTTCCCCACGTGGAGAAGGTTTTAATTTCCTGAGGTGGCTGAAAATACTTCGTGATAAAAGATAGACGCCCCCATTTATCCACGCATCATGAGCCCCTGGTACTTTTTCCTCTATTTTTTCAAGGGTGTCATCACCAAATAAAATCCCATAGTGGGAGGCATCCCCTTTAAAAACCCCCAGAACCGCGTTCTCATATTGAAGCATCTCTTTTATTATATCTGGAGAAAAAAAGAGATCGCCGTTCACAAACAAAAACCTATCATCATTATATCTCTCAGCATACAAAGCAGCGTTGCCAGTACCCAAACGCTTCTCCTGATACAAGTAATCAACACTTGCCCCCTTGTATGAATAGCCATATTTCTCAGCAATTTTTCGTCCTTCATAGCCTATCAATATGGTTATTTTTTTTAATCCAGCCCCAACAATCGCATCCATTATATGCTCAATAATGGGTCTATTTCCAAGGGGTATAAGTGGTTTCGGTCTTTTCTCAGTCAATGGCCACATGCGGGTGCCTTCACCTGCTGCCAGAATAAATGCTCTCACTTCAACACCTCCTTTATTTTATTCTCTATATCCTTCATTATTTTTTGAGCCTTACCTTGCTTGGTGGATTCTACTGTAACCCGCACCTTTGGTTCTGTACCTGAAAAACGTATTAAGAACCAAGCATCATCTAGATTAACACGATAACCATCAACATCAATGAAGTCATAATCGTCCACTATTTTACGTATAACATCTTCTAATTTTTTCCTGTCTTCATAAAAATAGCTTCTTCTAACGGTATAAAACTTTGGAAACTCCGAGATAAGTTCATCAATATCCACATTTTCCACAATCTCTGCAAATTTAACCGAAGAATATATGGCGTCGGGGGTATATCTCCAGGAAGAGAAAATTTGCGTTCCAGAATTCTCCCCTCCAAACTTTACCCCAAGCTCTTTCATTTTAACAGACACATTAGCATCACCCACCTTGCTGTAAATAACTTCACCGAATTCAGAAAGAAGAAGTGAAGAATCAACAGGTGCCACGATTTTCCTAAATCCAAAAGTTTTCATGAATACTGCTAGTATCATATCCCCATTTAAATATTTACCCTTGGCTGTTATTGCAATAAACCTATCGGCATCCCCATCATGGGCAATACCCAGATCCGCCCCTGCCTTTATCACAAACCTTCTTAAATCTTTTAGATTTTCTGATGTGGGTTCACTTAGATGCCCTGGAAATCTGCCGGAGGGATGACAATTTATGGTATGCACTTCTGCTCCAAGTTCCCTTAAAATATGTGGAGTAATAACACTACCTGCCCCGTTTGCGCAGTCAACCACAACTTTAATGTTTAGTTCTTTTGCATCTCTCAATATAGCCTCTTTATGCTCAGATATCATATCCTCATGATAAAGATGACCCAGAGCGTCCCATTTTTTTACACCTCGCTCCGCAACATCAATACTCAAATTTTCCGAAAAAGCAGATCCATCTGGATTCCACAGCTTAATACCGTTGTACTCTGGAGGATTGTGGGACGCTGTAACCATCACCCCAATATCATGTTTTCTGGCTGCATAGGCTAAAGTTGGTGTGGGCACATTGCCCCCAAAATAAACATCCGATCCTGTGGAGAGAATTGCACTAATCATCAAATTCATAAGGATCTCCGATGATGTTCTAAAATCAC
>JALSPD010000016.1 GCA_026986135.1 DHVE2 group archaeon | reverse complement strand
CATACGATATGGTTGATTGTATCTCAGAATCCATTCAAATTTTTCTTTTGGTTTATGCGGATCTTCATGCAGGGCCCAACCGAAATGTTTCTTTAAATGCACCTTATCCCCCACAATCTCAACAATATATGCAGAATCAAATGCAAACTCTTGTTTAAGCGTGTTTAGTACAGTATCGTACATTTCATTCTTTGCATTGCTTATCATCAGTCTCTTAACCATCTCGTTTATGGACAATATCCTTCTCTCCTTCACTTTTAACGGTGTTACATCAACCATACTCACCATATCTGCCTTCTTTCCCTCGTACTCTATTATTTTTGCACGTATATAAAACCATCTCAGTTGATTATCTTTGCCTACAGCAGGAATAATGTATTCCTCTATAACAGGTAACCCCATCATTCTCCTCCTGTAATTTTCAATTACCAGGTGTTTGGCGGATTCATGGATGAACAATGTGAAATGCGCGCCTATGACATCCTCTTTTCTAAATCCCGTTATATCTCTGAATGAATTATTAACGAACACTATCTTTTCATCCTGAATTATAACAACCATATTCAGCATTTCATTAAGGATGAACTCAAGTTTCTCTTTCTCTTTTTTAAGGATATCTTCCATTCTTTTTCTCTCTGTGATGTCCTTTATTATAGCGATTGCGTACCTTCTGTTGTAAATTTTTGCCATCGTATGCGTTATTTCAGCCAAAAATACAGAACCATCTTTCTTAACCATTTTATCAACGGTTTTTCTTATCCCGAACTCATCCTGTTCTATGGAAGCGTATTCACTAACCCTTTTTTTAAACTTTTCTCTATCTGCTACCATATAATCATAAAGCATTTTCCCTTCAACTTCTGAGAGCTTGTATCCGAACAATCTTTCAGCAGCGGAATTCATCCAGAATATTCTTGCTTTGTGATCCGTGATTACTATGGCCTCTCCCAGCAGCTCACTTGCCATCTGTAGAACTTTGAGTCTTCTATCATTATCATTAATTTTGGTCATTTTTAATAGGATGTATTTTTTATCTCCTATGGGGAGTGGGTAAGCTTTTAATCTGAATTCTTCTGATTTTCCCCTACTGTTATGGCATGATATCGTTGAATCATATCTTTTTTGTATTATTTTTTTAAGTGCTTCTTTCACATCTTTATTTTTCCCAAGAACGCATATGTTTTTGAAGTTCATGTTGTAGATTTCATCTTCGTTATAACCCAGCAATTTTTTAGTTTGTTCATTTGCGTATATGGGTTGCATTTCATCGTCAAGAATTAGCACAGGATCGTCAATTATTTTACCAAACGATGCGAAGTATTTTATTTCCTCATGTCCCCTCTTTTCAGATACAGACACAGAATTCTTAATAATAATCTCCGAGATAATCTTTTCGCGCTGATATCATTTTTGATAAGAATCAAGAATGTTATATAGTTCCTCCCGTGAAAAGGGTTTTCTGAGTACCGGAAAATCCTCACACGTAAAATCATCATCTGAGGTTATTATGGCCACATGTATGTTTTTCATTTCTGCAATCTTAAGGGCAGTATCATATCCGTTTCCATCAGGTAATCGTTGATCTATAATGAGTATATCAAAATCCACCTCTCTTGCAAGTTCAATTGTCTCTTTGCATGTGTGGGCTTTCTTAACCACAGTATCTCCATGCTTTTCAACCAGTTTTTCAATAAGACGGACCATTTCCTTTGAATCGTCAACTATCATAACTCGCATACTCCATGCTCCCAGCAAGGGTATATAAACTTTGATTGAGCATGCTCATTTTCAGCACTGATGATCCTGTTTGGAAATCATCATTTTTTATCAAGCATGATTATTATTTGCATATATTTAAGAAGTAATTTTTATATCCTGTCCTTTTAAAAGATTACCTGGGTGATAAACATGAACTGGAAGGTGGTAGTACTTGCGGCAATAGCGGCTCTGGTGGTAGTCGGCCTGCATGCAAAAGCAGGTGGGACACAGGTAGTAAAAGAAGTTATACACACAACCCTGTTGGATGGGCCTGGAAATGGTACAGTAGGGGGACCGCATCCGCCTGTAGATGCGGATAACTGGATAATTGATGACGGTAACTCTGTTCAGGGACCGCATCCTCCCCTGGGAGACATGGATTGGTAAAAAACGATGGATATCACAGGTATGGCTCCACCTGAATTTCCAAATATATCTCTGATTTTTTTACGCTTGTTATTCTTTCAAGGTATTGGTCAACATTTATATCAAACTTTGAGAGTGTTACATTTGCTTCTTCTATGAATGTATTTATCATTTTTTCGTTCCTCTGTTCCAGAGCAATCTCCATAGCTTTATCAAAGTAAGTGATTGCATTCTTTTTATCTCCTTTGTAGGCATAGAGTTCTCCTATTGCAATGTATATATAGAATAACTTTGGTTTCAATTTCATGTGCTCTCCTATTTCCTTAGCTCTAAACAGATATTTTTCTGCTTTTACAACATCATCCTTGTAAAGATAATATGCGCCCAGATGATGAAGTACTGTACATTCACTCCATTTATCCCCTGTTATCTCAACAAGTTTAATGGCTTTCTTCAGGTATACTCCTGCCTCATCATTTCTGAGATTGTAATATAACGTACCCATATTGCTTAAAACTTTAATCATACCTAGTTTATCATCAACAGCCTCAAGATACTCAAAAGCTCTCTTAAAATATGAAATTGCCTTGGTTGTATCTTCTAATCTGGTGTATAGAATTCCAAGCCCATTGTAAATGTATCCCAGAGTTTTATAGTCTGCGAAGCTCTCAGCATATTTGAGTGCGTCCATAAAACTTGCTTCTGCCTCATCCATATTTTTTTTGCTTATGTACATGTTGCCCAGGATATAGTATGCCAACGCGATGTAGTTCCTATTCCTAATCATTTTTTCGTATCTCAGTAATTCTAGCAGCATAGATATTGTTTTGTCTTTCTCACCTCTTTTTCCCATTATATTTGCAAGTTTAAGGGTTATTCTCGCCCTGATATCGTAGTCTTCCGTGCTAATCAATTTCAGTGCCGTTTCATACTCCAATGTTGCGCTATCCCAGTCCCCCTCTATGTGATAAGTGTCTCCTATTATTTCATGTAAAGATCCAAATGGCAAGTGGGGGTAATCTTCGTGCATATTCATAATTTCTTTGGCAATCTTTCTTATTACGCCCCCTTTTTCAAAAATTAGAGATTCGTAATTATCTGTAAGGAGCACATTTGCCCTCAGAACAAGTCCTGCCTTAAGAAAATGATATATTGCATCAATTATCTCATTCTCCTGCAGCATATTTTCTGCCACCATCATATGATACTTCTTTTTCTTCTCAGAGGTGAGATGTTCGTAGACGAATTCCCTTATTACTCGGTGGATGGTTACTATCTCATATTCCATCTCAATAAGTATGTTTTTGTTTATAAGGGAGTATATGGTGGAGTATTCAATGTTGTTAAGAAGCAGCATTGTTATTTTAACAGGTTTTCTTAGCACACTCATAAATTCAACAACGTATCTCTCATCATCCGTAAGATTCTTAAGTATCTCTTCAACTATGTACCTCCTTATCATCCTGTGATTGTTCCCCTTGGCAAGGGAGAGGATCAGTGGATTTGCCCCATATTTACTTATTATCTTCATAGCTGTGGTTTCGTCAACACCCTCATCGCGGAGCATCATAAAGGCGCTTTCTTTATCAAGATCACCGAGATGCATATCCTCCACGTAGTTTATCCTGCTGAAGGGGGGTATTTCATCTGCACCGCTGCCTATGAGCACTATTTTGAAATTCTTGGTGTAATCTAGATTTTCCATGAGTTTTTCAAGGAATTTCTTTGTTTCAGCGCTTGCCTCATCAAGATCATCAAAGATGTATATCTCGTTGCTTATGCTCTCGCTTATAATTGAAATTATGTTGCTCCATTGAAGATCTCGCTCTATTGAGTTCTTCTGTGCATGTATATAACGAGCAAGTTTGGGCATACCTATTCTAGTTAAAAATTCAGAAAGTTTAGAAACAATCTCCATGGGTCCGTCTGTGGGAAGAATCTTAATAAAGAACACATCTCTATCCTGAGCAAAAACATCTATGAATTTTAGCATTAGCGTTGTTTTCCCCACTCCATGCATGCCTGTGAGGGCGAGTATCTTTTTTGATCCTTTTAGCCATTTTTTTAGTTTTTCCATCTCCTCTTTACGTCCGTAAAATCTCCCAATTATGTATTTTTCTTCAATATGCTTTATCTTTTTGCCTCTCTTTCTCACTATTGAGATAAGATCCACATTCAGATTTTTATCAAGGTTAATGGCCGCTGATATAAGAGTAATTCCATACTTTTTGCTTACTTCTTTTAAGGGTAATTTTTCTCTTTCTCCATTTGTTGATATCACATTTACAACGAGATTTTCAATTTTTTCTTTTATTTTTTTAGTTTCAATTGCGCCCTTTGATGTTAGTATGTACACTGTACGTCTGTTTTTAAGGCCTGTGACACGGGCTTTATGTGCCTCCACAAGACCTTTTTCAAGAAGTGTTTTGAGCTCTCTGGGAACATTGTTTCTGCCTATACCTATAGCCTCAGCTATACCGTCCTGTGTGAGAGCATAGGGTGCATTAAAGTAGTTTAACTCTCCTGAATAGGTAGAGAGATGAAGCAGTATTCTCTCCTTATTTGATAAATACCGGCGAACCATTGTCATGTGTATATTATCCACTCTATTATTTAATTCTTGCGTATGCCAATCACAGATGATAATCAGGTAAAGATTATTAATCTGAATGGCATTTTACCAGCCATGGCAACTATAGTGGAGAAGATATTTGCATCGCATACCCGCGATTCCGTGGAGCCAGGCGAGATCGTATGGCTGGACCTTGATGTGATCACCGCCAGGGAATTTGGCGGTCCTAATGTGGTGAAGAATATCCTTGATACCTTCGGAGAACCCCGTGTGGCAAAGAAGGACTCAACATTTTTCACCTTTGATCTCAGCGTTCCTGCAAAGACGCTTAAGTACGCTCTCGCACAGGA
>JALSPD010000015.1 GCA_026986135.1 DHVE2 group archaeon | reverse complement strand
ATTATCCCACACATGTGGATAAATAAAAATTTTTCGGAAAATTGTGTATGTTCTCTTACGTCCCTCCGCGATTTCTACAGATATTTTTCAGCGATAAATTTATATTGTTTAAATCAATAATAGATGTAAGGCGAAAGGAGATGTACGGAAAAATAGAACTGGGAATTATTCTGTATTCCATCAACACATTGATGTGGCTCTATCTCCTGTTGAAAATCCTCACCATGCCACTTCCAGTTAACTGTGCAGGAGCATGACCTGGCGACCTGGCCATGGTGCTCCTATTCTCTTTCATTCTTCTCTTGATCTTAATCGCCGCAAAGAGGAAAGAGATTCTGGATAAACCCGGCATAATTATGCTTGTGCTTATTGATTCTCTTCTTCTTTTTGTATTCATCTTTCTCACAGGTGTCGTTGCCCTCTGCGACTGCTATGAACCCTCCATAAAATACACAAGCTACGCCAAAGCGTTATTTTTCTATATATTTGATTCAATCACCAAAGCAACCATTGCTAACTACAGATAAAAATACAGGGAAAAATAGTAAAAAATCACCAGAAATTGGCTGGCTTAATCTCTTCGGGCCAGGGCTCACCGTTTAGATACTCATCAATCGCCTTTGCGGCCTTCTTTCCATCGCCCATTGCCAGAACCACCGTCGCCTCGCCTCTCACAGCATCTCCTCCAGCGAAAACCCCGCGCATTGTGGTTCTGTACTTCTCATCAACGATGAGTGTGCCCCACTTTGTTGTCTTTAGCTCTGGCACCTCCTGATAAAGGACCTTATTTGGCTTCTGACCTATTGCGAAAACCACCGCATCCACCTCAAGCCCGAATTCCGTTCCAGGTATTGGAACAGGCCTTCTTCTTCCAGATGAATCTGGTTCTCCGAGCTCGTTCATGATGAGTTTTAGAACCTTCACATTGCCATTCTCATCGCCTATGAACTCAATGGGAGATACGAGAAACATGAACTTCACACCCTCTTCCTCGGCATGCTTTATCTCCTCTTCCCTTGCGGTCATGTACTCCCTTGTTCTGCGATAAACAATGTACACTTCCTCATAGCCAATGCGAAGCGCGCTTCTGGCCGCATCCATTGCAACATTGCCAGCGCCTATTACGGCGAGACGCTTGCCTTTGGTTATTGGAGTATCGTACTCGGGGAACTGGTACGCCTTCATCAGATTTATGCGCGTGAGGAATTCGTTCGCGCTGTATATGCCGTTCAGGTTAACTCCAGGCAGATTGAGGAATTTAGGAGTTCCTGCACCAGTTCCAAGGAACACGGCATCATATTCATCCAGAAGCTCGTAAAGGGAGAATGTCTTCCCTATGACCACATTGGTTACTATCTTAACTCCCAGCATCTTCAGGAACTTGAGCTCGTAGCGAACGATTTCCTTGGGCAATCTGAATTCTGGTATTCCATATATGAGAACTCCTCCACCTTCATGAAGCGCTTCATACATGGTCACATCGTAGCCCATCTTGGCAAGGTCCGCTGCTGCAGTAAGCCCGGATGGACCAGAACCAACTATTGCCACCTTCTTGCCCTTCTTTTCAACTTGAGGTATGTCCGGATATATTCCCTGCTTTCTGGCCTCATCGGCCACAAACCTCTCCAGCTTTCCTATGTTTATCTTATCTCCAAGCTTGCCCATTACGCAGTTCATCTCGCACTGCTCCTCCTGCGGGCATACACGACCAGTTATCCCAGGCAGGGAATTTGTGGTATGGATGACCTCAAGCGCACCCTTTATGTCCCTCTCAAGAATCTTCTGTATAAATCCGGGTATATTCACATTCACAGGGCAGCCCTTTATACAGGGAGCGTAGCTGTAGGGGCATTTCAGGCATCTGGATGCTTCCTCCACAGCCAGATCCCATGTGTATCCAAGGGCAACCTCATTGAAATTATGTATCCTCGCCACAGGATCCTGCTCAGGAACCTTAATCCTCTGCTTTTTGATCTGCTTTGCCAATTCAGGCACCTCCTTTAAGATATCTTTCCAAGGCAAGCTTCTCCTCGCGGTTGTACTGCTTTAGTCTGAGCATGAGCTCATCAAAATCAACCTGGTGAGCATCAAAGTCAGGGCCATCCACACATGCGAATTTTATCTCCCCACCAACCGTAACTCGGCAGGCACCGCACATTCCAGTGCCATCCACCATGATAGGATTCAGGCTTGCCAGGGTTTTTATCTCGTATTTCCTTGTTATCTCAGCTATGAGCTTCATCATTATAACAGGACCTACGGTGAACACAAAATCCACCTTATTGCCCTGATTTAGGTACTCTTCAAGCACTGTTGTCGTGAATCCCTTTCTCTTGTAACTTCCATCATCGGTTGTTATGAGAAGCTCATCGCTTATCTTTCCAAATTCATCCTCAAGAATGACATAATCCTTGCTTCTGAACCCGGCTATTACTGTCAGGTGATTTCCCGCCTCCTTGAGGGCACGGGCAACCGCGTAGCCGATGGGAGCACCTACTCCTCCACTTACCACAACAGCGTTGCCGTAATTCTCTATTTCGGTGGGTTTTCCCAAGGGTCCCACAATATCCATTATCTTATCTCCAACACCATAGGTACCCATCTCATAGGTTGTTTTTCCCACCTCCTGAAACACGAGTTCTATATAGCCTTCATCCTTATTCCATTTGTAAAGGGTAAGAGGAATTCGCTCGCCTCTCTCATGCAATCTCAAAACTATGAACTGACCTGGCTTTGCAGTTCTGGCAACCAGCGGCGCCTTTACACGGATCCACTTGATATGAGGAGCAAGTTCCTTTTTAGCGAGTATCTCAAACATAGGGCATCACTCGGGAATATGAAACATTAATTTAATCTTGTCGTTTTCTAATGTGTAATTACGATAATCGTCTGAAATCACGGTTAGGATGCGCAATATATTCCACCAAACAACGCAAATGTTAACTCATATAGTAATCAAATGGATTCGAGCGTTTATGATGATGAATTATATATATACCTTCCGCATGCCCTATTTAAAGGTGATGCACATGGGCGATGAAGAAAAGGTTCAGATTGAAAACATAGTGGCTTCCACCGCACTTGCAGAAAAACTTGATCTGGGTAAAATTGCATTGACCCTTGATGGGGCAGAGTATGAACCTGAGCAGTTCCCCGGTCTCATATATCGTCTTAAAGAGCCGAAGACTGCTGTTCTCATTTTCAGAAGTGGGAAGGTAAACTGTACAGGTGCAAAAGATATTGAGAGTGTTAAAAAGACCATTGATATCCTGGTAAAAAAACTGAAACAAGCAGGTATTGATGTCTACGATAATCCAAAGATAGTGGTTCAGAACATCGTTGCAGTATACGATCTTGGAACCGAACTCAATCTAACGAAAATTGCCCTTAGTCTTGGACTGGAAAATGTGGAGTACGAGCCAGAGCAGTTCCCGGGTCTGGTATACAGGGTAGAGGATCCAAAAGTCGTGCTGCTGCTTTTCGGCTCAGGAAAAGTAGTATGCACAGGTGCTAAGAAAAAAGAGGAAATTGTGGAGGCAATAAAGAAACTCAAAGCCGATCTGAAGAACGTTGGGCTGATAGACGAAAATAATATATAGTCCTTCCCCATATCCCCCTTGGGTGACGGTCATAGCGGCGGGGCAACACCCGGTCCCATCCCGAACCCGGAAGTTAAGCCCGCCTGCGTACCGTGTGCGTACTGGGATGCGCGAGCTCCCGGGAAGCACGGTTCGCTGTCACCCACTCCTATAAACATTTTGCATAAGTAATCGGTGAAAAAGGATTTTTTCTCGTGCTTTATATGGTTTCTCGGAAACCCTAGAACCAGGCATCAAGGCTCCTCTGCTGCCTTACCTTTCTAAAATCCTCAATTTTTTCTATAGCATTTCTAACACGCTCTTCAGAGAAATCATGTTCACCACACATGAACTCTATAAGACCATTCACATCTGCATCTTTCCATTCAAGACGGTAATCGTCAGTCACAGGAGGATTAAGGAATATATCTCTGATCTCCGAGTAGTGTGGTATCTCTATATTCTTCTCCCTCATCACCTCTTCAAGAGATCCATATTTTTTTATGAGTTTTAATGCAGTTTTCGGGCCAATACCCTTAACCCCAGAATTGTAATCGGTACCTACAAGAATACCTATATCTACGAGTTGAGCACGCGTTATACCCATGTTTTTAAGGTTCTCATTTAAATCAATAAGCTCAGGTTTGACTTCAACATATATCCGTTTCCTCGGTAACTTTCTGCGTCCTGTCAACGCCATATTCCTTACAAGGCGAACAGCTCCAAAGAGAAGAGAATCAAAATCCTGGGATGCTGATGCATATGCATCTCCTCTTATAGTCATATATGCTGCCTGAGCCTCTCCTTCACTTGGTGCCTGTACCCAAGGAACACCCATCAAATCCAGAAGTCTTTTGGCATCGTTTACCATATCCCTCGTGAGATGAGTTGCCTGCTGTGCCTTCATACGAGCGAGTTCAATATCTCCAGATTCCTTTGCTCTCTGCCATTCTTCCGCTGCCTTCCGTCGTATCTCTATGCGCTCTTCAATTGTTCTGGTTTTCAAGTCTGGAGGACGTCCATCAAAAACATATATTGGCTTAATACCTTCAGCCATATAATTGGCTGTGCGATAAAATAATCCTGAGAGATGAGAGGTTATCCTCCCATTTGAATCCATCAATGGAGTACCATCTGGCTGCCTTATTATACTCAGAAACTGATAAAGGGAATTGTACGCATCAATGGCCACCACTCTACCTTTAAGATCCGAGAATTTCAGCGTGTGCGATACCACAATATCTCCTATATCAACACCCATATATCACACCCACACCATACATTACATAGTCAAATTTATTCTTTTCTGGTGAGGAGATGCAATATGAATGCAGTAAAATGAGGGGCTTATAAACGAAAAATGCATATTGAATTCAAAAATTGACAAAATGAAATATAAAAACTGTAGTTTTTTAGAAAAAATATAAATACAGGTTTGAGTTTATTCCTGTTAAAGGATGTGAAAAAATGAATTTGGTAATAAAGACAGTCACTGGTGGAATATTTGTACTTGTGGTTTTATCTTCCGTGATATTTTTGGCGGATGGCACCAACGGATATAGCATGGATACGGGAATTAAGAGTTACACAGATAGGGATCCTATAGTAATAAATGGGGATAGTGATCTCACCAGCGCAAATGGAGTAATAGGAGGATCTGGAACCTATGGAAATCCATACATAATTGCTGGATGGAGTATAAACGCCACAGGCTATCACAGAGGAATATATCTGGGAAACATAAGTAAATATGTGATTGTACATGATAATATTGTATGGGGAGCCACGTACCAGAGCTTACCGTATTTTCCAGGAGGAGGTATAAGCATATATAAGTCTCAGCATATAACGATTGCAAATAACGAAGTATATAAGAATACCCATGGGGCTGTGGTGAGAAGCTCAAACAGCGTTGAATTGAAAAACAATTTGTTGAGAAATAATTCAAAGAACGGTGCCTGGATAACATTTACCTCGGCATCAAAGGCATATAATAACACATGCTACGGCAACGGTGATTCTGGTATAAATGGATACACTCTTACAGACAGCACCCTTGAGACAAACAACTGCACCAATAACGAATACGGAATATCACTATGGGGTGATAGCAGAAATAATGCGATTGCAGGAAACAACATGTCTTTAAATTCACAAAATGGAGTTTATCTCATAGGACCATCTGGAAGCAAAATGGAAGAAATCAGGGTGTATAGCAATAAGATATACAATAACTCACAGTATGGGATAAGAACAACAAATCTGGCCAATGCAACAATGTGGAATAACACGATATGGCTAAACCAGAAACATGGAATATATATGGATACTTCCTCATCAAACAACACAATCTATTCCAACATGATTCATCATAATTTACAAGCAGGGATATATATGTACTCATACTCCTCAAGTTATCCATCAGATAGCAATCAGATACACCACAACAACATTTCATTCAACGGAGGATCTGGAATAGTTATGGAAAGATACACCAGATACAACTCCATATTCAACAACATGCTCTACAACAACACCGCATACGGAATCTCTATTTCAGGTAGCGCAAACTATAACAAAATAGACCATAACGCATTCTATTTTAACCATGGTTCCGGAGATTCAAGGAATGAATCTGCGGTACAGGCATCTGATTCAGGAGGAAACAACGAGTGGAGCACATCTACAGAAGGAAACTACTGGTATGACTGGAGAGGACCGGATGGCAACGGTGATGGTATAGTTGATTCACCATATCAGGTAGATGGTTCTGCAAACTCTGTGGATGATCATCCTCTATCAGATCAACCGGTGGTGCCTGAACTTGGAACTGCAATCGTGCTTGTATCAGCCCTTTTAGTTTTCGTGGGATTTTACATTAAAAAACGCTGATTTTTAAACATTTTTAATTTTTTGATGCAACACTGCATTCCAGGCCATGTGTGTAGGTAAAGATTAAAATAAATGATTCAATTTTAGTAGGGAATGAGCAATCCGCTACAGGTGCTGGCTGCTATAATCGTGCTGTTTTTTCTTCCAGGATATACCCTCATTAATATGCTGTTTCCAAAGCGTGGAGAGCTTGACCTGGAATACGATCAACTCTACAGGATTGGTCTGGGTATGGGAATGAGTATAGTTATTGCAATCCTTACAGGCTATGTACTTGGATATCTTGCATTGTTTTATGCGGAGTATATATGGTTTTCCCTTATCAATCTCAGTGTTATATTCTTCATTGCTGGATTTGTTCGTGGAGGATACCCCACAATACGCAAACTCCTAGGACTGGAAAAAGAGGATAAATATGACAGAATAATAATGCTTGAAGAACTACTAAAAGAGAGAAAGAAACTTGTGAAAAAACTGGGAGAACTGGAAAGGTTGATAAGAATCAATCCCAGAAGCAAAAACCGAGAAAGATGGGAAGAGGAAAGAATAAATATTCTTAAAGAAATAAAGAAGATGGATGAGAAAATTGATAGCATAAAAGGTGTCGTAGATGAGGTATAAAATGGTAATCGTTATCAGGGAGGACCTGCAACTTTCATGCGGAAAAATAGCTGTCCAGGTAGCCCATGCTGCGGTTGAATGCACTCTCAAGGCAGAAAAATCAAAAAATCCAAATCTCAAAGAATGGCTAAGAGAAGGACAGAAAAAGGTGGTTCTTCGTGTTAAATCTCTTCGGGAGATATACGAGCTTGAATTCAAAGCTAGAAACATGGGACTCAACACTGCCATAATAAAAGATGCAGGACTGACCGAAGTACCTCCAGGTACAGTGACATGCGTTGGGATAGGTCCTGGACCTGAGGAAATCATAAATAAGGTCACAGGAAGCCTACCCTTGCTATGAGAAAAATGAAAAACATAAGAATCTTAGGAATTGACGATGCCCATTTCATACCTCACAGCCATGGACATACAAAGATTGTTGGAGTCGTAATGAGATTGAACGGTTATATTGATGGATTCTTATTTAGAGATATTACTGTGGATGGTAATGATTCCACAGAAGCTGTGATTTCTATGCTTAAAAGCAAGTATGCTCCAGACATCAGAGTAATAATGACTCAGGGAATCACCGTTGGTGGATTCAACATCCTTGATATAAGAAAAATATGTACGGAAACAGGAAAAAAGGTTGTTGTGATATCCAGAAAAAAACCGGACCTTGAAAAAATAAAAAAGGCCCTTAGGAAAAATTTTTATGATTACTCAAAAAGAATTTCTCTAATTGAATCCGTGGAAATTGAGGAGATAAATGCAAAGGGATACAAACTATACATACAGAGATGCGGTATAGAAATGGAGGATGCTAAAAGAGTGATTGAATCCCTTCAAATCAGGGGAGCAATTCCAGAGCCTATAAGAATTGCGCATCTAGTTGCATCCGCTATTTATCTTGGAGAATCTAAGGGTAAACCATAAATTTCCTTTCATAGCCGTAAAGGAGTAACGGGGTGGCTATAACAGTTATAAGGGTAACAACTATGACCGATGCAAAAACCTCCCCTGTGATTATACCACGATCATAAGCGATGCTCAGTAGGATCAATTCCAAGGCACCCCTACCACCCATGGCAAGCCCGATATATCCCGCCTCCTCTCTTGAAGTTTTTGAGATGATAGCACCCAACCCGCATCCCAGAAACTTTCCAAAGATGGCTGCTACTGAGAGAAGTACCACCAATAGGATTACCATGGCACTTATAGTAAGTTCGGAAAGTATTGTGCCAAGTTGTAGACCCACGAATCCAAAGAATAGCGGAGTAAAAAGAGCATGGGATATGGGCTCAATATCATCTACAAGATCCTCATAAGCCACCCTCCTTTTTAATAATGGCCCCACCTTTGAGCCCCATTTTCCAATGATGAGACCTGCTATATATGCACCAATTATACCCTGGAGCCCAGAATACTGGGCAATTATCGCAAATAGTATTGCAAACAGGACGGTGAATGTAAGAAGTATCTTTTCTCTCTGTGGTCCTGTCCCTATTAAATGGTCTATAACTCTGTATCTCTCCAGAAGATAGGGTAATATTATGAGTGAAACCGAAATGAAGAGAATAACTTTTGCAGACGTTATTATGAGGAAATTTACTGTCACACTCTCACCCATGGCAAGAGAACCAACCAGCCCTATGAGGAATACAGCAATGATATCATCCACAAAACTCGCACCCATCACAATCGCATGTACCTTCTTGCTAACATTCCTCCTCATAAGGATCCTCGCGCAAACCTCCACAGCAGTGTTTGAAAGGATTACACTTATGAAAAGAGAGGTTACCCATGAAAAACCAAGTAAATACATTACAGAAAAAATAAAAGCCATAGAAAATACCACACCCAGCATACCCACTATCAGACTCTTAAACTTATTCTCTTCAAATGCATGAAAATCTGTCAGCAAACCAGAAAGTAGCATCAGCATTATAATTCCAAACTGACTGAATATCTTGAGCGTTTCATTCGGAGTGAGCACATTTAAAAGAAGAGGACTTAAAATAACGCCTCCTATAACCTCACCAACAAGGCTCTGGAAATTATACTTTGTGAAAATAACACCAAGCACCCGAGCGAGGAGGATAAGAAGAAGCAATGATAGAAGAAAGTTATCCAGGGACAATTTGCATCACTGGAGATAGTAGTAATCAAATGGCAGGTACTTCATATCCCTTCTTCTCTTCTCAAGGTATCCGTAGATGGTTGCATGCTTACTGCCCCTTAGAAGCATCTCAATGGCTTTTTTAGCAGTTTCCAGTTGGTAGTATTCCCCTATTATGGCAATAGTGTTACCGTAAAGGGATATGTCTGCACCACTCAGCTCTTCTATTATGCGCCTTGTTTTGCCATTTTTCCCTATAATTCTCCCCTTCAGAACCCTTATCCTGTTCTCTTTCTTACCAACAAAATCCCTTATGTCAATTTCCTCAAAGTACACATCTTCCTTGAATATCCTCCATGCCCGATCGGGTGAGAATCCATTCCCCACAGCCTCTACAAACTCCTTTGCTTTCATGGCCATATAGGCATTTGCATCTCTATCATCAATGGTCACATCGCCGTATCGCGAATCCACAATCAGTTTAACACCAGATATTGATTCAACTTTTTTCTTAACCTCCCCTTTTTTTCCGATTAGCACCCCTATGCGAGATTTGGGTATTTTCACATACATCATTTATATCACCTCCAGTTCTCGCAGTATATCATCCCGAGCAATATTAGCACCTAACTTTTGTGCAAGTTTCTCTATATTCCTCACATCTCTTGCAAGAAGTTGCATGGATAGGGGATGGCTAAGAGGAACAGCCTGACCAACATCAATTATATATGGTCTATCCTCCCATACCAGAATGTTATATTCACTGAGATCGCCATGAACCAGTTGAGCTCGCACCATCTTTTTCATCTCTGCCAGAATGTCATATATGATTTCTCTATTAAGATTTTCCATCACATCTTTCATAAGAGGCGCAGGTTTACTTTCATCACCTATGTATCTCATAACAATTATATTCTTCCAAAGGTCCACTGGATCTGGCACATTGACCCCAAAATCCCTGTAAGTTTTTAAATTTCTGTACTCCTTTCTGGCCCAGATATACACAATGTTTGCTTTGGTTTTGTGGACGTTTGCAAAGCGATCATCACCATCAATAAATCTTGATAAACCCTTGTAGTTCAATCTGCTTAGCAAATAGGTTTTGACCGCAAGATAATTGCCCTCCTTACCCACAGCTCTGAAAACAACTGCTTCTTTCCCTGTAGATATCGGAAATTCCACATATTCAACACTTCTCTTTAGTATTTTGTAAAACGCAAGCAGGGTTCTTCTGTCAAACACATCCCCGTAGGTCTTCTTATCCTCCTCTCCCTTATCCTTTTTCTCACGATAAAAAAGAAAGCGATCAAGAGTGTCTTCAAAATCAACTTCATTCATTTCCCAAACACATCCAGAATTTCTGGAAGTTTCTTACTCTTGCTTAGGTGAGCAGCCTGATTTCGGGTATAGCGATAAACAACATCTGCCTTTTCATCCTGAAATTCCCAAGGCCTTACAACAACCAGATCCCCTTCTCTAATCCACATTCTTCTCTTTATCTTCCCTGGGATACGGGCCATCCGCGATTTTCCATCGGCGCACATAACCATCATCCTGCCACCGCCGAGTATCTTGTCTACTATGGCAAACATCTCACCTTTGTTCTTGTTCGGCAGCGGCACACGTATAATTTCCTCCTCTTCCTCAGCCATTAAACTCTGCATTGCCCAGCCCGTATATAAAACTATCGCACACAAGGAGAGATTTTAGAGTACGGAAATTATTTCGGATTATGGTTAAGAACGAGATAGAACGAAGGAAAGTGGTAAAATTAACCGACAGGAAGATAAGATGGAAGCGACACACAACCCCATAATAATGCAGTATCTGTGCACACCGCAAAACGCTGTAGATGGATATTACAAATTAGGAATTATGAAAAACAATTGTGGCAATCTGGAAGAGCGCAGAATAAAACAAGTTGCTTCCAGAAAAACAGAGGATGAGGGGCAAAATTGAGAGATACCGCCTGAAATAAGAACCCTACACACATACAACATGAATTTTACCAAAGATTTATTAATTGCCTTACATATCTACCTCAATGAAAAAACGAATCCTGCTGGCTCTCGTGCTTTTGACTGTGATGATTGACATTATAGGATTATTACATCCATGGTATGGGGAAAATAACGGCCAATCAGATAACGGATGGTTTTCGGATCAAAAAATCACATCCTGGGTTGGCAGAACAAATACAACATTCACCGGTGGATATGGTGAATGCGTATCAGGCGATGGAAAATACATATACATCCTTCAGGAAAAAACAGCCACCTCCACACCGAATTTCGTTAGATACAATCCCGTAAATAATAGCTGGAATTCACTTTCAGTTCCTCCCTCTGTATCGTTCAAAAACGGTGTGGCAATGGCCTACGATTACAATGGCAATTTCTATGTGCTAACAGGCAGCTCATACTCTGATGGGGCGAATAGAGTTGAATTTTACAGATATAACATCTCCACGGATACATGGATAAGACTTGCTGATTCGCCTCATGTTCAGGGTGCGGGGGATGCAATTGTTTATTCTGGATACGACAACAGGATATACGCCTTCTTGGGAAGAGCCCATTATACTGGCTCTTACAAACCTGATGTACAGGGAATATTCACAAGATACGACCCCACAACTGACAGATGGACAAATTTATCCTATCCACCATGGCCCGGAACCGACGATGGATCTTCGCTGGTATGGACAGGTGGCAAATATATTTATGCGCTTCAGGGGGAGTATTACGAGAATAAGCCCCTCAGAAGTTTTGCAAGATATGATATAACCACCGATAGCTGGCAAGTGATGTCAGACATACCTGCAAAAGATGGGGTTGGAGATGGAGGATCACTTCTATGGATAGGTTACTATGATCAAAACTACACAAACATAATCTTTGCCCTGGACGGTAATGGCTGCAACGAAACGCCAGGCTATAATTTCTCGGTATACTACATAAATAAAGACACATGGCAGAGAGAGGATAATATTCCGAGTCCTATCGGCTATTATGTTGGAAACCGTCTGGCATACGCCTCAGGAAAGATATGGTATTGGCAGGGTACCCCAAGTACATGGAAAGATGGTACCGGAGTATATTCATATACCTACACCGCAGTACAGGTTCCAGAGTTGGATTCAAGAATCACAGCCCTCTTTTCTGTGATTCTTGCAGCATTAATATTCAGAGAACAAATCTGATTGCACCACCATCTATCTGTATTGTTGTTCCATTTATGAAACCTGCATCATCACTTGCCAAAAACGCCGCCAGCTTTGCAACCTCCTCCGGTTTACCCAGTCTGCCAGCAGGCACTCTGGTTACCCACCTTGAGAACGCTTCCTCAAAGGTTATGCCTTCTTTATCTGCGATTGATCTTGTAAGAGCCTCTATTCTCTCGGTATGTATTGGACCCGGGGCAATGTTGTTCACAGTAATTCCATATCTGGCCCATTGAATTGAAAGGGTTTTTGCAAGACCAATCACAGCAAGGCGGAGTGTGTTGGAGAGAACAAGATTATCTATTGGCTCTTTCACGCTCATGGATGTGATATTAATTATTCTCCCCCAACCCTCTTTTTTCATATAGGGCGCAACAAGGCGAGTGGCTCTTACCACGCTCATCAGTACCAGATCAATCGCATCGTACCACTCTTCGTCGGTAAATTCCTCAAAGAATCCCGCAGGGGGACCCCCATGGTTATTCACAAGTATATGAACCTTCCCAAATGAATCTACAGTTTCTGCCACCACACGTTTTAGAGAGCCATAATCTCGCACATCTGCAGGTATTGCTATTATCCTGTTAACAGCGTCCCTATCCTGAAGTTCATTCACGGCACGAAAACTCATGCTTTTCATAGCTTCAAGGAGATTCTCCTCATTTCGGGAGCATATTGCCACACTTGCACCTCTTAGAAGGAACTCCTCCGCAATAGCCCGACCCATACCCTTGCTGGCACCACAAACTATAGCAACCTTACCCTTCATACTTCTCCACCTCCTTAAGAAAGAGTTTGAAATTATCTTCAAGATGCATCTCCTGGATGAAACTAAATGCATCCTCCACATTCGCTAGATCGTTTAAGTCATCATGCATATCGCTGCCAACTGAAACAGGAACCTTATATTCCGATATCAGCCTAAAAAATTGAGGTGCAAGGCGATAGTATGGGATCTCAAACTTGCGATAGTTAAAATTGGTATTGAGCTCAATACCTATGTTATCCGCTTCAAGAACTCTTACAAGTGAAACTATATCACTATCCTTAAAATTTCTGCTTATCTCGTTGTGAGCAAGAATAAACGGCTTATCTATTTCCTTTCTTAGATTTAAAAGCATCCAGAGAGGATATCCCTCCCAGAATTCGTCCTGGACATATTCAAAAAGAAGAAAATCCACATCGCTGAAATCGGGAAGATTGTCAATGTCAGTTCTGGGAGAAAAATCAATTTCAAGCCCTATATAAATATCAATCTCTTTCCCATATTTTTTTCTTAGCGCCTTGAGATCTTCCACATACATCTTTATATACTTGGGGGGCAGAGATGTCGTTTTTGTGGTTGCATAGTGATCAGTTATGGCAATTTTATCAATCTTCCTCTTTATGGCCTCTTTCACAATTATTTCAGGTGTGTATGTACCATCACTCCACGTGCTGTGTATGTGGAAATTCATCATCCCCACAATGTAATCACATATTAAATAAGTTCTGCCCTATCTGTTAACCTCCCAGTCCTCAAGCTCCATCACAACCGAAAGAGTTGATCCTCTCTTTATCTCTTCACGAACCCTGTTTTCATGTTCCATTACATCCAATGCACGGTTTGCCACCTCAACAGCACGCTCTTTTGGAATAACTACTATACCACTCTCATCTCCAACAATCCAGTCCCCGGGGTTGATTTTCACACCATCAATATCAAGTGCAATCTGCATTTCACCAAATCCCTTTGGCTCCCCGGCGTTAGGAACTATCCTCCTGGCATAGACGGGGATATCAATCTTCTTTATCTCATCAGCATCTCTAACCGCACCGAATATCACTATCCCTGAAATACCCTTTACTTTTGCACTCCATGTTGCAAGCTCGCCCCATACAGCAGCATAGCCTGGAAGAGACTCAACCACAATAACATCTCCAGGAGAAGCTTTCTCTATCGCTTCCACGGGCTTGGCCCAGTCACCATCCATGGTTCTAACTGTGAATGCACGTCCTACCATCTTACCTCCAGAAAGTTTAAGAAGGTTACCTATGGCATTTTTGCGATGCATTGCATCGCTCAGATTTGGTGTTGATACCAGCATAAAGGCCTTCTTAATCTCCTCACCCCTGTACTTCCTGTAAAGATCTCCGATCTCAACATTCACACCTTCCATGGCGGATTTTATATTTTTGGTAGCTTCTTTTATATCTGGTGCCTTTATAATCGCCCCACCCACAATGACAATCTCAGCTCCAAGTCGTACTACCTCCGGTACAGTTTCAACATTCAGCCCACCTGCTGCAGCAACGGGTATATTCACAGAACTCACCACATTCCTGAGAGTGTCAAGAGGATTACGACCATGCATCTGCTGATCAACCCCCACATGGACGCAGAGGTAATGAGTACCCAACCCTTCAACTTCTTTAGCGCGCTGTACGGGATCTGGATGATTGATAAGGTCAACCATAACCCTTGCTCCATATTTCTCTGCAGCCTCAACAGAATCCACAATTGTCTCATCATCCGCAAGTGCTAGCACCGTGATTATCTTTGCACCACTTTTTGCGGCCATCTCCACCTCCACGCGGCCCACATCCATGGTTTTCAGATCGGCCACCACTGGCTTTCCAAACTCTGCAAGTTTGCGAACCGCCTTCATGCCAGCGCTCTTAATTAGGGGTGTGCCTGCCTCAAGGAGATCCGCTCCTCCTTCCAACGCCTCCTTTGCCGCCTTAAGTGCGCGCTCAAGAATCATGAAATCCAGTGCAACCTGAAGCAGTGCCATGTGCATGTATTGAATTTCACCCTCTTAAAGATTGGCCTTCCCCCTAATCTCCTTAAGCCATGTCTCATAATCCTCCTCGTCAATCTCAAGAATAAACGAGCCGATGTAACCGCAATCCTCACAGCGGTACTTTTCCCCGGTTATCATGCCTGCCACATGGTGGATATGGTTGCTTCCGCACATCGGGCATATCTTAATCTTTGCCACATGATATCAGGGGGGTGAATCTATAAAAAATTTCCCCGATTAGATGTCAATCTCCAGCGCAATTGGTGCATGGTCAGAACCCATCACATCCTTCAGTATCCATGAGCGCTTTACCCTGTCTCTTAGTTCTGGACTCACTATGAAGTAATCAACACGCCATCCAATATTGCGGGCTCTGGCGTTGAAGCGGTATGACCACCAGGTGTAGTGGCCCCCTTCCTTTGTGAACATGCGGAATGTGTCAATCCACCCATCCTCTATGAAGCGATCCATCCATGCCCTTTCCTCCGGGGTGAATCCGGCATTCTTCACATTCTGCTTTGGATTCGCGAGATCAATTTCCTTATGGGCTACATTGAAATCCCCACATACCACCACGGGCTTTTCCTCGCGAAGATTGTTCAGGTATCTGTGGATGTCATCATCAAACCTCAGCTTGTAATCAAGCCGAGTCAATCCATGCTGTGCATTGGGGAAGTAGATATTCACAAAGTAGAATTTTTCAAAATCCGCAGTTATAACGCGGCCCTCAGAATCGTACTCCTCGTTTCCAATCCCGTATTTTACGCTGACTGGCTTGATTCTCGTGAATAGGGCTGTGCCCGCATAACCCTTCCTCTTGGCAGGGTAGAAGTACTTGTAATATCCTGGAAAATTTTTCACCTCCGGAGGTATTGACTTCATATCCGCTTTGAGTTCCTGAATTGCGAGAACATCTGGATTGTACTCCCTTAGGAAATCAAGGAAACCCTTTCGCAGGCAGGCACGGATTCCATTTACATTCCATGAGATTAGGAGCATGTGGCGAGCATGGCATTATGTGATTAATTTTTTCCCTCACTTTCGCCTTCATGCAAGGGTGATTTAGACGAAAGGTATATATACGCCGTTTAAATTGGCGTACCTGTAATGAAAAAGGCAATAACTGGACTTCCGGACGAGCTGTTTGCCTGGGAGGAAATCTCCAAGGAGCAGCAAGTGATAAAGATATACACGGATCGCAGAAGGTACGGCAAAACGGTGACCATCATAGAGGGGTTCAATGAGAAGGATGTGGATCTTAAAGACATAGCAAAGGCACTGAAAAGAAAAGTGGCAACGGGCGGCACGGTGAAGGATGGCCGTATAGAGCTGCAGGGAGATCAGCGCGAAAAGGCGAGAAGATTTTTAGAGGATATGGGATACATAGTTGAGATCATTGAGTAGGGGTATGCTCTCGCACATAGCCGAAATTGTGCGCAATGCGAAGAGATGCAATTATAGGCATCTCGTTGTTCTTTCTGGCAATAGGGAATGGGGACTTGAAAATCTCCGGAAGATAATAGATAGCGGGGATTACGAGAGGAGAATCGTCTTCACATGGAAACCAGATTTTACAGTTGACGCAGAGATTGAAGAACTGAAAAATTCGGAGAAGTACCTGGGCACAACCTACGATTTCCTTGCAATGGATTTTCACCATTCCTTCGTCCCCAATGACCTTGGAAAACTTGTGAGCATCGTGCGAGGTGGTGGCCTCATCGTAATGATTGTTCCACCCCTTGAAGAGTGGAAAAAAAGCGTGAATTTTTTCCATGAGAGCATACTCACTCCCCCATACAGTATGGAGGACATCAGACATAACTTCATACCCTGGGTTATAAGGAAACTGCAGGAGCACGATGGAATTTCAATTTACACCCCTGAGGGATGGATCAAAAAATCCACGGTGAGATGCGTTCCTGAATCCAAGAAGGTTGATGATTCCTCTCTTCCAGAGAAACTGAAGGGGCTGTGCATAACCCAGGACCAGGTTGATGTTCTTCTCAAAGGTGGTGATATTGCATCTGGCGACATACTGGTACTCACAGCCGACAGGGGCCGGGGAAAGAGCAGTGTTCTCGGGATTCTCACCGCCTATCTCATTAAGGAGAGAAAATTGCGGAGTATTGGAGTCACGGCTCCCGATGCGAAGAATCTTGATGAGTTTTACAGATTCCTCTCCATCACACTTAACCGTCTTGGCATTAAACACACCCGGAGGGGAAGGGAAGTAAGAGGTAAGAAGTTCAGGGTTGAATACAGGGAGCCAGCAAATGTTAGCCCAAGAAAATACGATCTTCTCGTCGTGGATGAGGCCGCAGGAATTCCCGTGCCGCTTCTCCTTGAAATGGCAAGGGCAAAGAGAGTAATATACTCAACCACCGTGCATGGATACGAGGGCACTGGAAGATCCTTTGCAATAAGGTTTATGCGCGAGGTAAAGAAAACGGGTAAGAGGATAATAACAATGGAAATGAAGACACCCATACGCTATGGCGAGAACGATCCTGTGGAAAGATGGCTCTTTGATACCCTCCTCCTGGATTCCGAGCCAGCAGATATTGACATGGTGGAGCTTGACAAACTTGAGTACAGAAAATACAGGATAGAAGATCTCCTTAAGGACGAAAGAAAGCTAAGAGAGTACTACGGCATATTTGTGCTGGCACATTACAGAAACAACCCAAATGACCTGGGCATACTCTGCGATGCTCCAAATCAGGAGATAAGAACGCTTGAATACAAGGGGCATGTGGTTTGCTCCGTGCAGCTTGCCAGGGAGGGGAAAATTGAAGAATTTGCAGAGGACATGTACTTCGGCGAGGTACCCCCTGGAAATATAGTGCCGGATGTTGTGATTAAGCATTACAAGGACAGAGACTTTTCAAGATTATCTGGCCTGAGAATAGTTAGGATTGCCACGCATCCCTCCTTTATGAACATGGGAATCGGCTCAAGAATGCTTGATCTTTTAGCCAAGGAAAATGCGGATTGGATCGGTTCGTCATTTGGAGCCACGCCAGAACTTCTGAGATTCTGGCTGAGAAAGGGATTCAATGTCCTTCACATCTCCCCAAAGATGAACAGCAAAACCGGTGAATATTCTGTGGTTGTCCTTAAATCCATCTCTGAAGAGGCCAGGGCATCTGAGAGGATCATACGGAAAAACTTTGCCAGCAGGTTCATCCTGACCCTCGGAGATGTCCATTCAAACCTTGATCCAGAGATAGCAAGGGTCATACTGAAAACTGCTCCGAGGAGAGGAAAGGTGAAACTCAGCGATCTTGACTGGAGACGCATTGCCTCATACGCTTGGGGTCCGGGGAACTACGAGGTTACCATGGACGCAATATATAGGGTTGCATCGCAGTACTTCCTCTCCAGAAAAACTCCGCATTTGAATGAGGAGCAGGAGCGAATTTTGATTGCAAGGGTACTCCAGCACAGGCACTGGGAGGAGGTTGGGCATCTCATTGGAAAGGGGGGCACCTATGTAGTCATTGAACTACGCGAGATAATGAGGAAATTC
>JALSPD010000014.1 GCA_026986135.1 DHVE2 group archaeon | reverse complement strand
CATGTGGTGTGGAAACAACTTTAAAATTGCAAAAGTAAAATCTTTAAAATACTCCAAAAGTTTGAGAAGTACCATGTGGTGTAAGCCCTAGATGTGCGGCGTAAGCATTTCATTTAAATGACCTGCCGTACCTTCGGAGAAAGGCATTTAAAAAATGTTTTTGTTAAGGGAATTATGCCTTTCACCACAATGGAAATCGGCAATTTGCAGGGGAGGTGCAGCATGAATGGATAATGTGGGATTTTTCGTTTGCACCTGCTGGATAATTATGGCCATTGCCTTCATCCTTCTCTGGCGCGTTGCATCGCGGATTACTGCGAGGCTCTTAGAGGATTTTTTCCAGCTTCTCCGTGGAACATAGAGTTATGGAAAATATTATTATCCACAACCCTCTTTCCTTGGTATGGACTTGCTCATCGCCGTAATTCTCGGAATTGTGCAGGGCATAACAGAATGGCTTCCGGTGAGCAGCTCTGCGCATCTTGTAATCCTTCAGCATCTTTTCGGATATGAGAACTCCACCGCCTACGACATCATGGTGCATGGAGGCACGCTTCTAGCAGTGATTCTCTACTTCCGACACGATTTTTTGATGCTCATAAAGAATTTTTTTCTCACCTTTATTGACCTCTTCAAAATCGGCAAGGGGGCATTTACCATCAATGAGGAGAGGAGAGTGACATGGTACATTCTCGTTGCCACCGTTCCCATTGTGATTGTGGGCCTGGCGCTTCAGGATTATATTGACACGATCTTCAACTCACTGCTTCTGGTTGGTATTGCTCTAATCATCACCGGCTTCTGGCTCGCCTCCACATACAGCAAGAATGGAAAAGAGGATGTGAATTTGAAAAAATCTTTAATTATTGGTTTAGCTCAGAGTGCGGCAATACTCCCAGGCATATCGCGGTCAGGTTCAACCATCTCAACAGGTATGCTCCTTAACATCGCCAAGGAGAAGGCAGCAAGGTTCTCCTTTCTCATGTCCATACCTGCCATAGGCGGTGCCTTCGCGCTTGAGCTTTTCACACTGCCAAAGAATGAGATGCTCAACATACCTAACATTACGGGATTCATAACCTCCTTCATCGTGGGAATCCTTACAATTCACCTGTTGCTTGGAATAATAAAAAGAGGAAAGTTTTATCTTTTCTCCATTTACTGCTGGATTCTCGGAATTGCTGTTATCATCTACACCCTCTTATGAAGGCGGTGGCGGTGGTGGAACATATTCAGCTGTTTGCGGCGGTTTCCAGGTGAAGGCGAGTATTGCACCTATAAGCGAGATTATGTTCATACCGAGTATTGATGCTATAAGTCCAAGTATGGCGCCTTTGTGCACATTATCCGCGTTGCCTGTCTTTATCCATCTTGCGGCGACAATCATCAATGAGCCCCATATTATGAACCATAGTATGTAAATCACAATGCATGCAGCGCCCCACATCATTGGAAGCATATCCATACCCTGGCCAAGAGCCATTATTCTTCCAGGCGCAGAATAGGATGCAACCATGAGATACACTGCTGCCGCCAGTACCACTGTAATTCCAACAATTATCTCCAGTATCCCTCCTATCAGCAGGAGAAGGTATGCTCCTCTCGGATATTCATCTGCCATTTTTCCACCTCCCAAGGATGTATGGCATGCAAATAATAAAAACTTTTCGTGGAAATTGTTATAAAGGATCTGATTTTATGCTGAGCAATGAAATGCGCAAAATGCACTCGTGAGGCAGAGTTTTTCATTCCGTATGCAGGTGTTCATCTATGCAGAGAGCACTTTGTGGAGTTCATTGACAGAAAGGTGAAATCTGAGATAAGGGAGCAGGTACATTTCAGGAAGGATGATCGTATCCTCATAGCGGTTTCAGGTGGGAAAGATAGTATGCTCCTCATGCATGAGATGCACAAAATATTTGGAGAGTGGCGAGACTTTGAGATGATAGCTGTTACTGTGGATGAAGGCATAGGCGATTTCAGATTGAAATGTGCTGAAATTGCAGGTGATTATGCTTCCAGACTTGGTATTGAGCATCGCTTGATATCGTTTAAAGAGTACCTGGGAATAACCACAGAAGAGGTGGCAGAGGTGGATAAAGAGCTAAAGCCATGCAGTTACTGTGGTGTGTTTCGGAGGAAGGTTCTAAATATGTATGCCCGTGAGATTGGGGCAAGATACCTGCTTTTGGGGCTGAATCTTGATGACTATGCCCAGTCAGTGATTATGAATGTAACCCGTGGAGATGTGTATCGCCTTGCTCGCCTTGGCCCACATAAGGTTGTTAGGGAGGGTTTTGTTCCCAGGCTTGCACCTCTCCGAAAAGTTCTGGAAAGAGAGGTGAGAATTTACAATGAGATTGAAGGTATTCCATACTATCATAAAAGATGTCCCTACGCATCTCTTGCCATACGGGATCTTTACAGGGAATTTCTGAACAATCTGGAGAGAAGAGACCCAGCGGTTAAGTTCTCCACGCTCAATTTCTTTGACAAGATAAGACCTCTTATAGAAGATGAAACGAGCAAAGAGCTTGGCAGATGCAGAATATGCGGCGAGCCAACAATAGGTGAGATATGCAAAGCATGTGAACTTCAATTAAGGTATGAAAAGCTCAGGAATAAAGCAACTCAATAGCCTTCAGCAGCTCTGGCACAGTGATTACCCCGCTAACACTTGCCCCGCTTGCCTTTTTATGGCCGCCACCGCCGTAGAATTTGGCTATTTTAAGGACATCCACATCGGTATGTGTGCGGAACTCCAGTTTTGTTATGGGTTTTTTTCCATCATTAACCACGCGATAAATCATAATGGCAAATATATCAACATCTCCATCAAGTTCGTTGCTGAGCAGATACACAGGCACAGATTCTGTGGTCTCAAAAATCGCAACCTTAAGATTTTTAACGTGGTATATTTTTGTTTTCTCCTTTGCTTCCCTTTTTATCTTCTCCATCCATGTGCGATATTCCTCAACAATATCCCGATACTTATCAAGCGTGGATAAATCTTCCTGAGAAAGTTCATAGGCCAGATCAAGCAGTTTTCTGGTAAGTTCGTATCCGGAGTACCTGTATCTTATTGCTCCAACGGTGATCCTTATCTTTTCTGCGTTCTCATCCGTAACGCTGTTTGTATCTATCTGATCGGCAAAGTGTACGAGGGGTGATTCCACCTCAAGATGCTTAGCCACCACACTGGCGGCACTCTTTGCCCTACTGTCAATTACAATCTCAACATGATCAAAATTCTCCTCAGGGCTCCACTCATGGTGATCTATCCATAGGACGCGATCGTATATGGCTGCGGCGTAGACTGCTTTATTCTCCCCTGCAAGGTCAAAGATGTACAGTTCACCAAGGCTCTTTTTCCTGAGCGTGGATCTGCATATTGTGTCCCTTAACTGTACAGGTGAAGTGAAATATGCTCTAACCTTAAGACCCTTTATCTTTTTAAGAAAAAGTGCAAGGGAGATGACCCCATCTGAATCCATGTGTGTCATTACGGTTATCATATGATCACTTTGCCAGGAGTGCTCTTATTCTATCGCCAGCGTTCTCAGCATGGTTCGCCACATCTCCAAGCAGGAAAATTAATTTGCTTAGATGAAATATTGCCACTGGTGAAATCTTTTCCTCCATACTGAACACTTTTTTTGTCAGTTTCCTCTCAATTATGTCGCTTTCATGCTCAATCTCGTGCAATTTGTGTATTATCTCTTTCGCTTTTTTCCTCTCATTTTCGGCAAAGGATGATTCTATTACCAGATTAAGCCATTTAATGGCATTTTCAGCAGTTTCCACGGCCTCAAGTGCCTTGTTGAAGAGATGCCTGAAATCATCCTGGAGTTCCTTCGGGATAGGTTTTTCTCTCATTGAGATCCATTCCCCTATATCCTGTATGAGATCCTCAACCTTATCCATCTCTCCAAGCAAGGATAGGAAAACACCTCTATCAACGGGCATCTTAACATCCTTGGGTAGATGGTTTCTTATGTTGCTCTTTATGTAATCAGCCTTCAGTTCAAGATCATCAATTTCCTTTCTCAGGTTTTCAAACTTATCAAAGTCACCGTTTAGATATGCGTCAATCTCATCCCTCAGCAGCATGGCGCTTTTTTTCACAATCTCCGCATGATCCCTAAGAGCCTCAAACGGTGATTTTCGGAGTGTTTCTATTATCGGAACGCGCATGAACTTCATATCTCTCACCTCACAAGAATATCCACTTAATCAATATAAATATTCCCGCTGAAAATGCCATGGCAACAGGTATTGTAAGAAGCCAGGAGTATATTATGTTCTTAACGACCCTGTAATCCACCGTTGCAAGTCCTCTGGCTATACCTACTCCAAGCACTGAGCCCACTATCACATGCGAGGTTGAGATGGGCATTCCCAGCTTTGAGAAAACTAGCACGGTGAAGGCGGTTGATAGCTCTGCCGAGAATCCCCTGGTGGGAGTTATATCCGTGATCTTTGAACCTATGGTGTAGATGACCTTGTATCCCCATGTAGATATCCCCAGAACAATACCAAAACCTCCAAGAACCAGAACCCAGAGAGGAATGGTAACTGATTCTCCAATCTCAATTCCGTTGTATATGTTGACTATCGTCACAAGTGGTCCCACCGCGTTTGCTACATCGTTGGCACCATGCGCAAAGGCAACGCTGGCGGCGGTCATTACCTGAAGGTATATGAAGAAATGCTCCAGTTTGCGATATTTGTCCTCCTCACTGGCATAGGTCCCCTCGTATCTTCTCAATGCAGCATATCCAATCAATGCCGCAATCACGCCAGTTATGGTGGATACAACAATTGAGGTTTCAAGGCCAAGATCAAGATCAAGATTTTTCAGGCCCTTGTATATTATTGACATTGTTATTGTCATCGCTGTGAGGAATATGAAAAATGGAGCCACCATCTTCGCTTCTTTTATGGGGTCCTCTTTACCGAGAACGGTTTTCTTTAAAGTAAGGAAAATCAAATATGCGATAAACGCACCTGAAAGAGGTGAAATCACCCAGCTTGCCACGATTCTGGCCACCACATCCCAGTGAATCAGCGCCATGTTCACAACCAT
>JALSPD010000013.1 GCA_026986135.1 DHVE2 group archaeon | reverse complement strand
GAGAAATCCAGATCCCGCGGGGAATCCATATCTGCAATTTGCGGTAATGCTTGCTGCGGGCCTTGACGGTATAATAAAGGGATTGGATCCACCAGATCCTGTGGAGCAGAACATATTCTCCATGAGCGAGGAAGAGAGAAAAGCAATGGGAATAAAATCTCTTCCAGAGAGCTTGGGTGAGGCGCTTCATCACTTTTCCAGAAGCGAGCTTATGCGTGATGTACTGGGTGATCATGTGTTCAGGCACTTTCTGTATGTTAAGAGAAGAGAATGGGAAGAGTATCGTGCGCAGGTGACAAAATGGGAGACAGAGAAACTGCTTCCGATACTATAGACGACATCTGGTCCGAGTATTATCATAGGGGACTTGACTACGATGCAATCAAGGCTTTGCTGGATAATTTTTACAACGAGGATATGCACTATGAAAGTGGAAGAATTCTGGGATCCATGTACACCGTACCTCCTTCGGTGGTACGGGAAGCATTCTTTAAATTTTATCAGGCTAATCTGGGAAATCCTGGATTGTATCCAGGTACCAGAAAAATGGAAAGGAAGGTTGTTGAGTTCCTTATGGGTCTTACACACGGAAAGGACAACTATTATGGACGGGTGGTTAGTGGGGGTACCGAAGCAAACATAATTGCGATCTGGGCTGCCAGAGAGATGGGATACAAGAAGATATATACCACAGAGGATGTACATTTTTCGGTTATAAAGGCTGCACATTTACTGCGTATGCCCGTTGAATATGTCCCTATGAAGGAATACGTGATGGATCCCGATGCCCTTAATGAAACACTTGTGGATGATTCAATTGTGGTGGCAACTGCAGGAACAACTCCTTTAGGTTATGTTGATCCAATAGACAAAATAGGTGAGGTATGCAAGGATTATCGTTGTTATCTTCATGTGGATGCTGCATTTGGAGGATTTGTACTTCCGTTCCTCAAAAAGAAAATAAATTTTGGTTTTGAAGTTCCAGAAGTTAAAAGTATAACGATAGATCCCCACAAAATGGGCATGGCACCATATCCAGCAGGAGGGATTGTATCCAGAGAGAACATATTTTCATCAATTGCTGTGGATGCACCTTATCTCATTGAAGGATACAGTGATACCCTCCTTGGCACAAGGCAGAGTGGTAGTGTGGCTGCAAGTTATGCGGCTATTCTCTATTTCGGAGCAGAGGGCTACCGTAAAATTGTGGAAAACTGCATGGAAAACACATATTATCTGGCTAATCGTGCTGAAGAGGAGGGTTTTGAAATCCTTACAAGACCTTTGCTTAATATTGTAAACATAATTGTAGATAATCCAAATCGGGTTAAATTGGCCCTTCTCAATATGGGTTGGGCTGTCTCAACCAATCCAAAATACTCAAGTATACGGATCGTTGTGATGCCGCATGTAAAAAAAGGAGTTATTGAGGAATTTTTAAAAGATATGAAAAAAATTGATACTCACTTTTTGTAATGGTGTCCGTATTTTTCCCACCAGGCATTTACATCTTCCTGAAGCTTTTTCACGTACTCAGGGTTCTTAAGCAGGTGCCTGAACCTTCCCTGCATTTTCAGGTACTCTTCTACGGGTTTGAATTCCTTTGGTTTGTATGTGATGCGCATATTCTCTATGTCCCCATTTTCAATTTCGTATAACGGGAAAATGCCCGTATCCGTGGCAAGACGCATTATTTCAACGGTTTTACTTGGGTCATGTCTCCATCCAGTGGTGCAGGATGAGAGCACATGAAGGAACTTGGCGCCTTCAGTCTGGAGGGCTTTCTCCACTTTTTTCTTAAAATCGTTGAATATTGCGGGGTTGGCTGTGGCCACATAACTTGCGTTGTGTGCTGCTATTATTCTTGCAATGGGCTTCTTTGGTCTGAGTTCCCCTATTGGATTTGCCCTACCCACCTTGCTGGTGGTGGTCCATGCACCCCATGGGGTGGCACTGCTCCTCTGTATACCTGTGTTCATGTATGCTTCATTATCATATAACACGTATAGCACGTTATGTCCGCGTTCAACCATACCGCTCAGGGCCTGAAATCCTATATCTGCAGTACCTCCGTCACCGCCAAAGGCAATGATATTTAGCTTCTCCCCCTTTGCCCTGGCTGCTGCTTCCACACCGCTCGCCACAGCTGCTGCGTTTTCAAAGGCTACATGGATCCATGGGACCCTCCACGCGGTGCGCGGATATGGTGTGGTTGCAACTTCAAGACAGCCTGTAGCGTTAACCACTATGGTATTTGGACCTGCAAGCTTCAAAACCCATTTAACTACTATGGGTGCCGCGCATCCGGCGCACATACCATGACCGGGTGCGAAGAACTCCTGATTTTCGTAATTCATAGCAATCCCTCCGCTTTCAGTACAGCCTCCTTATTTACATCTACCCAATTCACCTCATCAACATCGTTTTCTATAGCCTTTTTGGCCACACCGTATACCTCTTCAAATGTCTTGAATGTTATGTCTCTCCCACCAAGACCGACTATGAAGTCTAATATCTTGGGCCTGCTGGGCTGATTGACAAATGCTGAACCCAGTTCAGCATAAACTGCACCACCGAATCCGTGGGATATGTTTCTCTCCATCACGGCCACAACCTTCACATCTTTAAGTACCGATATAAGCTCCTCTTTTGGGAATGGCCTGAATGTTGTGATTTTAACAAGACCTACCTTCTCTCCTTTTTCTCGGAGTTTCCTGACGAATTCTCTTGCGGTGCCAGTCATTGAACCCATTGTTACAATGGCGATCTCTGCATCTTCCATGAATTCACCGCTTACCTTCCTGTACCTTCTACCAAAGCGATTTTCAAACTCTTCAAATACCTCATCAATTACCTTCTTTGCCTGCTGCATTGCTATCCACTGCCCATACTTGAACTCCATGTAATGCTCCGGAAACGCAAAAGCACCCAGAGTTGCAGGCTTTTTGGGATCAAGGATAACATAGTTTGGCTTAAATTCTCCGAGGAAATCATCTACATCCTTCTGCTCGGGCATCTCAACAGGTTCAACGGTGTGTGTGAGTACGAACGCGTCAAGACCAACCATTGCAGGAAGCAGAACGCGGGGGTCCTCTGCAATTTTGAAGGCCATTATACCCAGATCAAGGCCCTCCTGGTTACTCTCCGCATAGAACTGCATCCATCCAGTATCGCGAGCGGACATCATATCCTGGTGATCGCACCAGATGTTTATCGGGGCGCTGAGAGCACGGTTTCCAATACCCATTACAATGGGTAATCTCATACCACTTGCGATGAACAGAACCTCATGCATCAAAGCGAGACCCTGCGAGGCGGTGGCCGTGCCAACGCGCACACCCTTGGCGCTTGCGCCTATTGCGGCGCTTATCGCGCTGTGCTCGCTCTCCACGGGTATGAACTCCGCATTCATCTCACCGTTGGCTATGAACTCGCTTATCTTCTCAGGAACTAGCGTGGATGGGGTGATTGGATACGCTGGAACTACCTGTACTCTTGCGAGTTTGAATGCGTACGCTATTGATTCATTTCCCCTAATCATCGCCTTCATTTATCTCTCCTCCCTAACGAAGTCTATTGCATGGACAGGACATTCATTATAGCATATGCCACAACCTTTGCAGTAATCGTAATCTATCTTAACCACTGGCAACCTTTTCATTGCTTCTTTGGGCGCGGGAGTGTTCATCTTGGTCTCTTCGTCATCAATCTTCAATATGCTGGGTTCTGGGCAGTATCTCCAGCATATAAGGCAGCGTATGCATTTTTCGTAGTTTATCACAGGCTTAAATACCCTCCATGAGCCTGTTTTGTTTTCCACGCTGTTTCCGGGTTCCGTTATAACTCCACCTCTTGTTATTACTTCCATACTCATCACCAACCCAAAATTGTGCTCTCATACGCTTCTTTTGCGGCCATTGCATTCTCTTCCTTTTTAGCCGGGGCATTCTCCCGAATAGCTTCAATAACATAATCCACAGAGACATTTCCAATTGCCTTTGAATAGGCGCCCAGAATGGCAGTATTCACGATGGGGGCGGCCTGAGAACCAAGGCGGTGTTTAAGGGCAATTTCGGTGGCATTTACAGTGGCCACTTTGAATCCTGGGAAGTTGAAATCCTCAGGTTTCTTGGAGGTGTTTATAAGTATTATTCCCCCGGATTTGAGGCCCTGGGTAACATCCACCACACCCATCAGTGTGGGATCAAGCACAACCACAGCATCCGGCTCATAAACATTCATCCGCAGATCAATTCTTTCCCTGTCAATGCGGGTAAACGCCTGCACAGGCGCACCTCTGCGCTCCACTCCGAAATATGGAAACGCCTGTGCATGGTATCCCTGCTTCACAGCAGCAATAGCCAGGATGTTTGCAGCGGTAACGGCACCCTGGCCGCCTCTTCCGTGGAATCTAACCTCGTACATGGTTATGGGGTATGCGATATTTACCTTAAAGGTTTTCTTTCATCCCTGAAAAAAGATGCAAGAAATTTTAGCATAATGAAACACAGTTGTAGAAAGTATTTTATGTGGAATTGTCCATATGCACATGCATGGTATTTGCAGGGATGGTAGGAACACTTATTGGCTCGGCAGTATCTCTGATCTCCGTTGGGGTGTCTTTGGCAACTTATTTGGAAATAAAGAAAACTGGAACCATCTGGAGCTCTTTTATGCTCCTGGTGGTTGAAATCTCAATTCTCATATTTTTGAGCGCTTTCATAGGGTTCGTTGAGAATACGATCGGATTTGGATATCTCCACATCCTCTGGATCTCAAATATTCTGGTGTATGCACTGATTGCATTTGTGGCATATCGCTTTTATCGGGGCGCGTTCAGGATTTTCTCTGAACTTCTGGGGGTGAAGATATGATTATTTTAGTGGGTATCGCGATAATTCTTTTGAATCTTGTTATATTTTACATCGGATACAAAATAAACAGGCTATGGAGGAGACTTCCTCACGATAACATATCCCGAATTTTGCTATGGATGAGTGTGGGTATAATTCTGATATCCCTTGGGGGTATTGTTGACGGTGCAGTTTATGTCCTCTCACCCGGTTCCTGGGCATTTGCGGTGGGTGGAACACTGATGCTATTGGGCATGATCATTTTCACTGTTGGAAGCTT
>JALSPD010000012.1 GCA_026986135.1 DHVE2 group archaeon | reverse complement strand
GGGGCTGTACGCCCATTAAAAGGGATCGTGAGATGGGTTCACTACGTCGCGAGACAGTAGGGTTGCTTTTCCGTGGGGGTGTTCGGCACCTGAGGGGAAGGGGCCTCTAGTACGAGAGGAACGGGGCCCCGCGGCCTCTAGTGTACCGGTTGTCTGGCAAGGCATCGCCGGGCAGCCACGCCGTGTACCGATAAGTGCTGAAAGCATCTAAGCACGAAGCGGTCCCTGAAAAGAGGTGCCGTCATCAGGGCTCCCGTAAAAGACGGGTTTGATAGAGCCCGGGTGTAAGCACCGAGCCCCTTCGGGGGCGAGGTGTTCAGCCTGTGGGCCACTAACCGCCCGAAGCTACCTTCCGGTCCATGCTAAAGGAACGCGTATGACTGGCGTCATCACGTAATCTTTTTATTTCTGTTGATGTTGATGGAGATGTGGTATGGGTTTTAAAGGTCCCAAAGAAAGATGCGGAGAGGGTTAGGAAATTCCTTCTTAGAAGTGGAAATTTGAATGTTGAGTGGAGCATTGTTGAGGATGGAGATTATATTGTTTTTCCACTTGTGAAATTTCTTGATGGAGCTATTGAAATGGATTTACTTCCCAGATCTAAGAAACTTTCACCGTACGATAGAATTATATCTTTGGCTAAGAGGCGAGGTATAGATATAGCACTCCCAGATTTCTGGGAGAAACTTGGAGATGTGTTGATTTTGCCGGAATGGGAATTTGGTGAGTATGCTAAGGAGGTGGGTGAGATATATGCTAATGTTTTAAGGGCAAAAACTGTTTTGGTTTATAGCGGGGTAAGTGGTGAGTTTAGGGAGAATAAGGTCAGGAAAATCTGGGGTGATGGGACCGAGACTGTTCATATTGAGAACGGAATAAAATACGAAATGGATGTTTCCAGGATAATGTTTTCTTCTGGTAATGTAAATGAACGAATCCGTATTTCCAGGATTGATATGAGTGGTGATGTTGTTGTGGATATGTTTGCGGGTATTGGTTATTTTACTCTCCCTGCAGCTAAAGCAGGTGCTTCAAGGATTTACTCCTGCGAGAAGAACCCAGTGGCTTTTTACTACCTCCTTAGAAATAGGGATTTAAACGGTTTTTCACAGATTTTGCCGTTATTTGGTGATAACAGGGTTGTATGTCCTGAGGAAGTAGCGAATAGGGTTATCATGGGTTATTTTGAAACACTTCCGTTTCTTGAGTATGGTTTAAAAGCTATACGGGATGAGGGTGTTATACACTATCATGATCTTGCAAAGGATAGAGAAGCGGATATCCTCCTAAAAAAGATTAAAAATCTAATTAGGGGCAGAGGTTTTTCTTTAATTTCATTTGAGAAACGTGTGATAAAATCATATGCGCCTCGTGTATGGCATGTGGTTTTTGATCTTCATGTAGCAAGGCAAATTTATTAATGAGTTCCCTCTTTCTCCTTTTATGGACTGGAACTTTTACATGGCATCAATCATTGGATTTGTTCCCTCATTTGGAATACTGTATTTCACCTGGGGACATCTTGAGGGACTCTTCAGCGAAAAAAAACTTTTTTTTAATTACTTCATAGGATGGATAGCGGGCATAGTTGTTTCTTTATTTTTTCTTATAGGGGTAGTTTCTGTCAGAGATTACCTGGACCTTAGCGTACTCTATCTCTTATTTTTTGGATTTTTCACCGAACTTTTAAAATACATCTACCTTAATACACCCAATAAACGCAGGGATTATGCGTTACCATACTATGGATTCGCATTTGGTCTTGGTATTTCTGCTATATGGATGGTTTCGCTCTCATATTATTATTTTAGAGATCCAATGGACACCCTGGAATATGTTGTTGCTTTTGCATCTTTTATTATTATGTCTCTTGCTCTTTCCTCCATACATGCATCCACCGGCGCTCTTCTGGGATATGGTATTTACAAAAATTTCTGGGAGAAATATCTGCTTCAAAGCCTTGGTTTGCAGATGCTGTTTAATCTAACGCTGCTTCCCTACGTTTGGAATTTTCCATCATTTTATTATTTTATAGGCGTTTTTATCGGTTTTCCTGTGCTTTACTACAAAGTTTATAAGGGTGTTTTGATATATACAATTCCAAAGAAGGTGATGGTTAAATGGAGAAAAAAGCAAAAATTGCAATTAAAGTCATAGCTGTGATTGTTGTTTTGCTTATTGCCTATCTTATGTTACCCTATATAATGGGCGTTGTTGAGAATCCGCCTGGATCCACAATCATTGTTCTTCCCAAGAAGATTAACTTTGAGTTTGAAAGAATTGTTGACATTTCAGCGGGTAGTTTTACAGTTAATTTCACCATACCTGAGAACAATACATTCCAGCATATAGTGGTAAATGACCTTTCAAATGAAATAAAAACTGTACATCATGCGTATAACAAAACATGGTGGAGTTACTCTTCTGTGGGCTCTGCCAGATATATTTTAAGGTACAATGGAACCACCTTTTTAAAAGTGTGGAATATAAAAAATTCAGAGGATGCATCCTCAATACCAGAATCTTTAAAGAGGCAGTACAATCATGCGGAGTTTATTGATGTGGGAGATGGTACGCGGAAGGTGGTGATTGATCCAGCACCATTTCGTTCAGTTACCCTTAATATAACTTCTGCTAAGCATGGTGTTGTAAATAAATTACGGGCAATTTACGATGTTATTGTTAAAAATTTTAAATATAAGACCGAAAGAAATGGCATGCCCAGAAGTGCGGTTGAGACATGGAATTCTGGCTCAGGTGACTGCGATGAACTTTCATTTGTATTTGTTTCAATGGCTAGAAGCATAGGGATTCCAGCATGGATGGAGTATGGGCTTCTTTATGATGGTCATACATGGGTTGGTCATGCATGGGTTAGAAGTGTTATTCCCCATGATGGGAGCGTTGAGGAGGTAAATATTGATGTGACCATGGAAGTTGGTCGTGAGGATCTTGGACGGGGTTTTTTGATTAGAGATCCATACCGTATTACTCTCTGGGTGGAAGATGGCAATAGTAAACATCTTTCTGCTTACTATCGTTATATCACCTATACAACTCCGCCTCCTCTTGATTACAATGAAGAAGTAAAGGTTATTTATCTTAAGGAATCAGATAATGTTACCGTTCCCGTTGGCGAGACAATACCCTCCTGGTTGATGCTTTTAATTGTTCTTCTCATAATTATGGTGGTGATTGTTATCATTATTAGGTGGTAGATTAGATGGTAGCCTTGCGCTTTAAAGAGATTATTTCTCCTGTAGCGGCGTTGATTCTTACTTTACCCTCCTTCCCAGTAGCCTCCCATACAGGTAGATAATATAGACCCATATAGTTTGTTTTGATGCTGCTTTCAAGTGGGCGCATTTTTCTTTTTTCAATTATTGTGACTGTACTATCGTCCAGGGTAATCTCTTTTTCTCTGGTGTATTCTTTTTTTAACCCGTCTACGGCGGCACTCTTTGCCTTCTCAAGAGATATTAATGGCTCCACACGGACATGCTGAATCTCTATTTTGGATGTTGTTTCATATCCCATTTTCCATATTTCATATTTTCCGGTTTCTCCGTCAATTGCGATTATTCCTGAGGAAAATCTCTCCTCCATAGTTCCCTCTATTATCACTTTCAGGGAGTACTCAAAAAGGAAATACGGTATAAGTTTCAAGGTGATATCCATTACACTTATCTTTTTTCTTGCAATAGTTATTGCCCTTTCCTTATCAATGTTTATTTTTATTATCTTTTCCTCGCCCCCAACATCCTCAATTATTATTGGTATTACGTCTTCTTCTTCCCATACCTCTTCCTCCTCATCAAAAAACTCAATATCCTCTACTTCTATATCCTCCTCCTCAAACATATGTAAATCTTCACCGCTTTCATAGCTCCTTATTATGAACTCACCTATTAACTCGGCAATTTTTTCGCGGCTTAGGAGTTGTATGTTCAATTTCTCAGCGGCTTTTTCAGCCGATTTGTCATAGTTTTTGATGCATATCAATCCTTTGAAACCCTTAATCTGTTCAGTGTTTCTGGCAAACACAACCACATCCTCTTCGGTTACTGTGTGATCCTCAATTATCTGAAATATCCCAATACCTGCATCTTGGGAGTGCACCCATATAAACTCATCATCCCGCTCCTCAACGACCACACCCTCTTCTGAGGAAAGCATCTTTTTAATTAGATCCTTTAATTTCACAGACATGAATTTACATCTCCGTATTAATCATTTTCCTAAGTTCGTTTTGAAGTATTCTAAAATCTGTTGCCAGATCTGGTGGTGACGAGAGGATCCTTTTGTCAATAATTTCCATAGTTTCCTTTATATCTCTGTTTTTGTTGTCCTCTACAAATTTTTTTATTTCACGAAGATTTGATATGTATGGTGCGACATTCTCAAAAGCCTCATCCAGCATGATTTTAATAAAAGAATAAGAGAATAATAAGTTTTTCTACTCCCTGTTTGCCGATTTAATATTGGGGTGGTGGCGGAGGTGCATTTACATATCCTTCCCGATGCTGCAGATCTTCCAAGTTTATAAGGGCTACGATGATTAATATGAGTCCAACTATGAACCCAAAGATTATTCCCAGTATTGCCCAAAGGAGCATTGCATCTTTTGCTTCGCTGTAACGCCTTCCTTTAATTAGCGCTTCAAATTCCGGGATCTTGGTATAAATTAACAGATTTATTATCCCAGCAAAAACATAGTACCCGACCCATGGAATTGCAAATATGTTTCCCAGCGCAATCCATAACCCTTCCCATGCTGCAAATAAAAACAGCAGAATGCCTATCACCAGAGCAAGTATCTTTGCTATGTTCAGTAGGTCTAAAGTGCTCTTTAGCTTGCCCGATTCTCCGATTCCTGGTTGTGGCGGTGCCGGTGGCGGTAGATTACTTCCTTCCATATATCATTTAAAAGATTTTGATTATTTAATGTTTTCGTCTTCCTTCCCTAATTTCTTTCGCATAAATTCTTACTATCTCTCTGGCTCTGGCGCCTCCCCGATGGATGAATCTTTCTTCTGTTTTTATGCGATGTATTACAGCATGAGTGTGGTTAACCTCAATTATGTCCCCGATGTAAAATTCCTCGTCAGGATGAGCCACTATTTCATAGGGTATC
>JALSPD010000011.1 GCA_026986135.1 DHVE2 group archaeon | reverse complement strand
ACATCAATGGTAGCTCCTGTTATATATGAGGCATCTTCTGACAGAAGAAAGCTAACCACTGATGCAACCTCTTCTGGACTTCCTATTCTTCCCAGGGGTATCTCTGATTCCCGCTTTTTTCGCTGCTCTCTGGTGTATCCCCCTATGATATCAGTGTCTATAGTTCCAGGGGCCACCGCATTAACCCTGATTCTGGGTGCAAGTTGAATTGCCAGAGATCGCATTAGTCCGAGGATTCCTGCCTTTGAGGCCCCGTAGGCAACATCACTTGAGGAACCACGAAATGCGAGCTGTGATGATATGAACACAATGGATGAGTTCTCATCCATGTACGGAATAGAGTGTTTCACCACATAAAAAGCCCCGTAAAGATTACTGCGTATTGTGAGGTCCCATTCCTCGGAGCTCATCTCCCATATTCTCTTTCTCAGATATATCCCCGCATTTATAACGAGGGCATTTATTTTTCCGTATGTTTTTGAGAAGTTCTCAATCATCTCTGCAACCTCTTCCTCCACCGATACGTTTGCCCTGTATGGTATCCCCTCTCCCCCCATCTTTCTTATGGTATCCACAACCTCCCTGGCTTTTTCTTCTGAGTTCAGATAATTTACCAGAACACGGTATCCTTCAGATGCAAGCCGCAGTGCAATGGCCCTCCCTATCCCTCTTGATGCTCCGGTCACCACAGCATTCTTCATGGTTGGTGATTTCCCCAATGGATTTAAAGCTTCACAGGGTTCATCGGACGATATTTTTTTATACTTTGCCCCGTTCCGTAATTAAATATAATTACAAAGGTGGGGGAGATGTCAGAAAAGCAGGAAAATAAAAGAAGATACACAACAGTATCAATCCCGACAACCCTCTTTAAAAAGATTGAGCGGAGGATTGAAGGTACTGGTTTCACCAGTGTGAGCAGTTATGTTACATATGTGCTTCGCGAGATCCTTGCGGAGGATGAGAATGGGAAAGAACCTTTCAGCAAGGAGGATGAGGAGAGGGTAAAGGAGAGATTGAGAGCATTGGGTTATCTGGAGTGATGAATATGATTGCACCGCATGGTGGAAGGTTGGTTGAAAGGCTGGACTTTAGCGAAAGAAAGAGGGAAGAGGCCAGAGAAATGCCCAGAAAGGAGATAAATATTGATATGGCAAGGGATCTTGGAAACATAGGACATGGGGTGTTTTCGCCCCTTGAAGGGTATCTCACGAGGGAAGATTTTGAAAATGTTCTGGAGGAAGGAAGGCTGTCCAATGATCTGCCGTGGACCATACCAGTAGTTTTGGATGTTAGTAGGGAGGAAATTGACAAGATAATAGAAGGGGACGAAATAGCGCTCTTCTACAGGGATACTCCTATAGCGATACTCAACGTGGAGGAAATATACCCCTATGACAAAAAGAAGTATGCGGAGAGTGTATTTAGGACTACGAGCATAGAGCATCCAGGCGTGGCAAATCTTATGAAGAAGGAGGATCATCTTGTTGGAGGCAAAATAACCCTTTTAAACGATCCTCCAACCATGTTCCCCAAATACAAACTATGGCCAAAAGAGACCAGGATTCTTTTCAAAGAGAAAGGATGGAAGACCGTTGTAGGATTCCAGACAAGAAACGCTCCCCACGTTGGGCATGAGTATGTTCAGAAAACAGCACTGACCTTTGTGGATGGTCTCTTTATAAATCCACTTATAGGGAAGAAGAAAAAGGGAGATTTTCGCGATGAGGTAATAATATCAGCATATGAGGCTCTTTTCAGGCATTATTATCCCAAAAACACGGCCACACTTAGCATACTTGAGACTGAGATGAGGTATGCAGGTCCCAGAGAGGCAATATTTCATGCAATAATTCGCAAGAATTTCGGATGCACCCATTTCATCGTTGGAAGAGATCACGCAGGCGTGGGCAAGTTCTACGGGCCATACGATGCCCAGGAGATATTCTATGAATATCCTGATCTAAAGATAACACCGCTCTTCTTCAGGTCCTTCTTCTACTGCAGAAAATGCGGTTCGGTTGTTAACGAGAAAATATGTCCGCACGGTCCGGAGCATCATGTGAATTTTTCAGGGACCAGAATAAGGGAGATGCTGCTGCGTGGTGAGCGTCCACCCGAACTCATGATGCGTCCAGAGGTGGCAGATGCAATACTGCAATACGATAATCCGTTCGTGGAGTGAATCCAATGATTCTGCATCACTGGGATACCGATGGCATAACCTCTGCGGCCATATTTATCAGGGTTCATGGGGACGATGAGCTGTTCACACCCAAAATAGGGAATTTCTACCTGGATTCTGAGGATTTTTCCCATGTTGTTTCCCGTGAGCGTGTGATAATTCTGGACATGAACCTTCCTGATGCAGAAAGGATATGCAATCATGCGGATGTGTATATCTACGATCATCACAGAAGCACGCTTGTCAAATGCGCCAGGGAACACTATAACCCTTTTTTGGAGGGCAAGTATTATCCTTCATGTACCACGGTACTTATGAGGAGATTCAGGTACAATCCTGATTATCTTGTGGCTCTTGGAATTGTTGGTGATATGGGTCCAAAGAGCAGGGAAATTGAAGAGTGGGAGATAGTAGAGAAAGTTCTCCTCAAACATGGTCTTGAGTTTTCAGATATTCAGCGTGCGGTGGATCTTCTTGACTCAAGTTTCAAACTGGATAAGAGGGAGGAGGTTATTGAGAATGTTCATCTTGTGCTTCAGGGTCTGGATGCAGTTCTTGAAAGCAGCGGGCTTCAGAGAAACCTTGATGTTGTAAACAGGGAGATTGAGAGATGGGTTGATAAGGCCGAGGATAGAGGAAACTACTATTTTCTGAGAATGAGTACCAGGTATCACATAATATCGGCGGTTACAAGGCGTCTTGCTTGGATTCATGGAAAGAGTGCCCTTGTCATAAATCGCAGAGAAGACAGGGATGAGATTTATGTGAGATCTCCTGACAGTGATTTCAATGCTATACCCTTGATAGATATGGCCAGGGGAATGGGCTATAGGGCAGGCGGAAAAAAGGAGGTTATGGGAGCAATCCTTCCACCCAACGAAGGCGAGATGTTTGCAACAAAAATTCTGGAGGTAGTGGGATGGTGAACTATATTGTCTCTGGCCTAGAAAGATCAGGTACCTCTATGATGATGCAGATCCTGAAAATGGGTGGGATGAAGGTGGCCTACGATGATAAAAGACCTCCTGATGAACATAATCCCCGTGGCTATTTTGAACTTGAAGGTGGAAAGATAATAAATCGTTTGATTGATGGTAGTTTTCCAATTGAGATGTACGATGGTATGGTTATAAAGGTTACCGCTTATGGGTTAAGGTATCTTCCAGACGGATACGATTACAAAGTAATTTACATGCTGAGGGACATTGATGAGATAATGGCGTCAATGAGCAAGATGCTTAACGAAAATCTGGGTGATGAAGATAGGCGTGCCTTTGAAAACCTCAACAAATTTGCCTTAAAAATAATGAGGATTAGAGAAGATATGGAATACATCACCGTAAATTACAGGGATGTCATAGAACATCCCCGCAGGGAAATTGAAATGGTGAACGATTTTCTGGGAGGGGTGCTTGATGTGGAATCCGCAGTAAGGGCGGTTGATCCCGCGCTATATCGCAACCGCAAGGAGAATATCGTAAAGGAGGTGAATAAATGAAGGGTGCCACGGTATGGTTTACTGGATTGCCATGCAGCGGAAAGACCACTGTTGCAGATGCCGTTTACAGGATACTGAAGGAAAAGGGATACAGAGTTGAAAGGCTGGACGGCGACATAATAAGAAAGAGCCCCATATCACGGGATCTGGGATTCAGCAAGGAAGATAGGAGGAAGAATCTTGAAAGGGTTGCATTCATAGCGCATCTTCTATCACGTAACGATGTGCTAGTCCTTGCCACATTTGTATCTCCATACAACGACATACGACGAGAAATAAGGGATATAATTGGAAAGGATAGGTTTCATCTTGTATGGACCCGTTGTCCTGTGGAGGTTTGTATAGAGAGAGATGTGAAAGGGATGTACAAGAAAGCACTTGCAGGAGAGATAAAGAATTTTACAGGTGTGGACGATCCCTTTGAGGAGCCAACCGATCCCCCAGCGGATCTTATACTTGACACTCACATGGAGAGTGTTGAGGAAAGCGTTGATAGGGTTCTCCGCTTTATGAAGGAGCGGGGACTAATTGAATAAGAGAAAGCTCCTTTCCCTGATAATTGCTTTTTTTACCCTTGTTGTTTTTTATTTCATGCCGTCGCCTGAGGGACTAACCTACGCTGGAAAAATGATGATAGCCACACTCCTTTTTGGGGCGATACTTTTCATCTCAGAAGCTCTGCCCCTCGGAATATCTGGTTTGCTGGTTATGGTCATACCTCCTGTATTTGGTGTTCTGCCGCCTGATGAAGTTTTTGGATTCTTTGGAAACGAAGCCGTGTTTTTTCTTATAGGCGCGTTTATTCTGGCTGCTGGAATCCAGAGCAGCGGGCTCCATGTTAGGTTCGCTTACCACATGCTTAAATTTTTTGGGAATTCACCTAAAAAGATGATATTTGGAATTCTCGTTCTGGGAGCAACCCTCTCATTTGTAATATCAGAGCATGCTGTTGTGGCCCTACTCCTTCCAATAGTGGGATTGGTTCTAATGCAGGTTCCAAAGGGAAGTAATGCTGGTAAAGCTGGCATGATAGCCCTTACATATGGATGCACAGCGGGAAGTGTTGCCACCCTTATGGGTGGAGCAAGGAATCCATATACAGTTGCATTTTTGTACGAGAACTATGGTGTAAAAATAACCTATGCAAAATGGGTGATTATGGCCATGCCCATCTCACTCCTGATGATTCCCCTTCTCTGGGTTATCCTGACAAGGCTTTATCCCCCTGAGGAGCAGGATGTCAACCTCTTGAATAATCTTGGTCCTATGGGTGCAAAGGAGTGGAAGATGCTCCTAATTCTCATCATAACCATCATCATGCTTTTCTATCTTAGAGATCTCGGTATAGCGGTGGCAGTTATTGCAGGAGCTTCTCTCATTTTTCTTTTAGACATTGCCTCATGGAGGGATGTTGAGAAATCTCTGCCCTGGGGTGTTGTTTTACTGTATGGAGGTGCCATGACCCTCGGAAGGGGGTTGCAGGTAACGGGGGCATCACGGTGGATTGCAGGCATGATTCTTGGTTTGATTGGCCATAACCCATATCTTGTCCTT
>JALSPD010000010.1 GCA_026986135.1 DHVE2 group archaeon | reverse complement strand
AACCATATCATTAAAATGGAGAAACGAACCTGCCCTTGATGATTTTCTGAAGGAAGTAAATGATATCAAATCACCTATGTACCACAGGTTCATGAGTTACAATGAGTTCAAAAATAACTTCGCTCCGGACAGTGAGATATACAGTGCCATACTCGGATGGATTAAAAACACTGGTGTGCATATTGAGAAAACCTATCCACTCAGAAATTCAATAACATTGTACGACACCATCGGTAACATTTCCAGACTACTCGGGATTTCATTTGGATACTATGAAAACAGAGGCAACCCCCATATGAGACATTACTTCTTTGCTGCAATGGATAGCCCTCAGATTCCAGCAAGATTCGCACCTTACATAAAAGGAATTGATGGGCTTACAAACGCAACGAAATACCATCTCAGCTACTACCATAGCAGCAGCGGGATTGATTATCTATCAGGGGCAGATGTTGCAAAGATGTACAGAGTATTTGAACTCTATAACAACACACCAGATGGTTCCCCAAGCAACAATCACATATTTGCCACGGGTCTGAGAGTAGCCACAGTACTATGGGAAGGCACGGATTCTTCAGGAAACCAGAAAGCACCTTTTGACCCAGATGCAATAAATTACTACTATCAGCATGTGATCCCAACATGGATTCAGAATCTGGGAGTGATGAGCACCGTACACTGGCACGGAACAAGCGGCACTGTTGCACCGGGATCAAACACGGATGGATATGTTAGCGGGGAGAATGAACTTGATCTTGAGATGGTAGGTACCCTGGCACCTGGAGTGGATGCGTATTGTGTGTATGGCCCCGGAAACGGAGGCAGTCCTTCTGAAAGCAATTTCCCGGATAATGAATACGATTACATCCTGAATACTCTTGCATCAGACACAAATACAATACTTGTAGCAGTTAGCAACTCCTGGGGAGATGGAGATGCCCAAGGTTCATCCGCCACGGATAATGACATAAAAGCCCTCAATGCACTTGGTGTTACTGTTCTTGCCTCCAGTGGAGATGATGGAGATACCACAACCCCAAGTTATCCATCCACAGATTCACATTCAACCTTTGGAGTAATAGCGGTGGGCGGAACCACGCCATTCCCAAACGGAATTGATCATACCACCCTGGACGATTATGCAACCATGGGATACAATACTAACACTGCAAATCCCCGCAGCGGGGAAGTTGTATGGTACGATTCATCAAGCACAAACAATAATGGAGATCACTGGGGAACCCAGAGCGGTGTGAGCAGTACATATCCTGAGCCATGGTTCCAGAAGGACTACATAGGATCCTTCTCAGGAAGAGTGACCGCAGACATATCTGCTATGGGAAACCACACCCTTGTGTATCTAAGCGACGGCTCCGGGAATAATGCATGGAGTGCAATAGCTGGAACATCGGTTGCATGTCCCGTGGTTGCGGGCATGGTTGCTGAAATGGCAGCCTATGTGGGAGTTCAGTACAGGGTATCAAACCATGGATTTGGATACCTTCTTCCTACTCTGTATCAGCTCGGATATGACTATTACCACAACGGAAAGTACTCCTCTTCCCCACCCTACTTTGATGTGACTCAGGGAAGCACCGGCGGAGGAGGGTCTGCAGCCAGCGGGTGGGACCAGGTTAGCGGATGGGGAGTCCCGAACGCATGGGAACTTGTCCATGATATTGGATTTACCCTTACTGCAAACAACGATAGTGCCACTGTTATTCAGGGAGAAAGCGCAACATATACGGTTAATGTTGCATTTCCATATATGTGGACATGCGAGGTGGGACACTTCACGGTAAGCGGGCTGCCCTCTGGAGCAAGCTTCAGCACAGATGTAGAATATGTATATCCTTCCGGTAATGGTTCGTCGGTGAGTTTTGCGGTGACAGTCACCACCTCATCATCCACTCCAACAGGCACATACAACCTAACTTTAACCGCCTACACATACAATCACACAGCGGGCAAATGGGGAAACCTTTCAGACAGCATACAGCTAACCCTTAAGGTGAACCCAAGCAATGCTCCGGATCTAACAGTCTCCTCCATAACCCTATCGTCCAATAATGTGGATGAAGGAAGCAAAATCACAATATATGCGACCGTTAAAAATGTAGGAGAGGAGAATGCAAGCAATGTGTATGTTGGATTTTACTATGATACTGTATCTTCATCAACACACATAGGAAACGCAACAGTAGGTACTTTGGCTTCAGGGGCAACAGCGAATGTTGAGATCACATGGGACACTACCGGGCATGCTGGTACACATACCATAATAGCTTATGCTGATCCAGACAATCTGATTGATGAGAAAAATGAAAACAACAACTCTGCAAGCACGGAGATTACGGTGAATGGATACGGAGTAAATCTGACTGTTGATTTCTCAACAAAAACTGTTCAACCTGGAGGAAGCACCAATTACACAATTACTGTAAAAAATACGGGAACATTACAGGATACCTTTGATCTTACCACATCGCAGGTGGCATCAGGATGGACTGCAACCCTTTCCACAAGCAGAGTTACACTTAACGCCGGAGAGACCACCACGGTAACACTCACTGTTTCAGCGCCATCCAATGCAAACAATGGTGATTCTCAGGATGTTACCGTGACCGCTGTCAGTGAAGGAAACAGCACCAAAAAAGACAGTGTAACCACAACCACCACGGTATCTACAATTTCAGTGACATCCATCAAAATATACAATCATCTTGAGGCTGTTATAAATTTCACAACATCGGAGAGCGTGAAGACATACATACAGTACGGAATAGGACCAAACCATATGGATATGCAAACACCAGAAGAAAGCTCTGCATCCACATACCATGAATTTGCAATTCAGAACCTTACACCACAGATAACCTACTATTTCAGGATCCACATGAGTGATGGAACCAACGAAGTGTGGAGTTCCATTTATCATTTCACACTTAATGGAACCAACGATTTTGAATCAGGTGATAATCCCCATATACTCTACAACTGGAAAGTCCGCGCCTGGAATTATTCCACACATAACTCTGAGCCATCCATATGGCAATGGGGTTCACCGAGCAATGTTGGTCCCTCTGGAGCCCATTCTGGCACAGCCCTCATAGGAACTGTTCTTAATGGGAACTACGGAGTGGACGAGCAGGTACAGGCTCTTATGACACCATGGATAGATCTCAGAAATGCGAGCTGGGTAACCCTATCATTCTATGCATGGTACAGTCTTGAAGAAGACAGCAATGGAATGTGGGATGGTGTATTAATAGCTTATCAGAACGATACGGGATCCACATGGTGGATACTTGATGCTAACAACAATGCGAGCCAGTATGATGGAAAATGTGCATCGGATCAGGGTCTTAGCAACAAGTACATATTTGGAGGTAACAGCAATGGATGGGTACTTAAAGAGTTCAATACCTCCGCAATAAATGATGTGAAGGTGAATCGTAATTTACTTGGTCACAGAGTGAGGTTCATATTCTACTTTGAGAGCGATGAATCAGTTCACAACTATCCAGGATTCTATTTTGACGACATACAGATAAAGGCAGGAATACCTAAATACCACATATACGGGTATGTAAAAGACTCCTCCGGAAACCCAATAAGTGATGCCACCGTGTGGGTAAACGACACCACACTGGGAATATCATACAGGGTAACTACCGATGCCTCAGGAAGATACGACGTTTACACCTATAACGGAATCAACGGCGACGGCATCCATGTTGACGCCATAAGCGCATCTGGCAAGGGAAGCAACACAAGTACACTTTCTCAGAGTGTGGAAATAGACATAACGCTTCAGGCAATACCAGAGCTATCCATGTGGATAATGATTCTTGGAACGCTCGGAGCTGTGGCCATAGCAATAAGAAGAAGATAACTCCAAAATTTTTTAAACTCTCTTTTCATTTATGCCCTGTGAAGATCAACGATATTGATATGAGAAAATGGAAGGAATACGATGAAATTATCACCGATTCGCTGTGGATTTTCCCATCGCGTGATAACTCTGGCGCACATACCCCTGAATACCATGGAAATTTCATACCACAAATACCAAGACAGGCAATGCTTCGCTTCACCAGAAAGGGTGAAAGTGTGCTTGATGTTTTTGCAGGTCTTGGAACAACCCTTATTGAGGCAAGGCGATTGGGAAGAAACGCAGTGGGAATTGAAATAAACCCCAGTATAGCCCAAAGAGCAATGAAACTTGTTAATGAGGAGCCCAATCCATACGGAGTAGAAACCAAGATAATTATTGGAGATTCAACATCACCAAATACCTACGAAAATCTTGGGAGTTTCCAGCTTATACTCATGCATCCACCCTACTGGGATATAATAAGATTTTCTGAATTGGAAGGTGATCTATCCAATGCCCCCACCGTGGATGATTTTCTTGACTCTTTTGAAAAAGTGGTAAAGCTCTCAAGGGAGCATCTGGATGAGGGAAGATACCTGGTACTCGTGATTGGGGACAAGTACACCCAGGGATCGTGGATACCGCTCGGATTTTACGCTATGGAAAGGATCATGCGCAATGGTTACAACCTGAAGAGCATCGTTGTAAAGAACATTGAAGAAAACAGAGGAAAAAGAGGACAATATTCACTGTGGAGGTACAGGGCACTTAAGCATGGATATTACATTTTCAAGCATGAGTACGTAATGTTTTTTGAGAAACTCTGATCATTCTTCGTAAACCACCTGACCTTCGCCGATGGACATTATGGGCCATGCCTCCATGCTCAGAGGCTCACCGTTCCATACAACCATAGTTGCAAGATTTCCTTTTCTTATCTTCCCTATATTTTTCAAGCCAAGTATATCTGCTGCATTTCCTGTAATAAGAGATATTGCCTCCTCCCTTGTCATTCCAAATCTACGGAAGAATCTGAGTTGAAGGTAGAGATTTCTCTGAAGCACTACTGGATGATCACTCATAAGCGCAAATTTTATACCAGACTCAACAAGGTATCTTATATTTCTCCAGTTTTCATTTTTGAGTTCAACTTTGTAGGAAAAGGAATCCACGGGACCATAAATAACGGGCATTTTTCTTTTTTGGACCTTCTCCCATAGCTCACTGGAATGTACATCACAGGCATGGTTTATCACAGCCTTTATCCCGAATTCATCAACTAGTTGCATAAGAGTAATAATATCATCTTCCTTGTGAACATGAACCATCAGCGGAAGTTTGCCGTCCAGTATATCAATGAACATCTCCGTGAGAGGCTCTACCTCTTCAGGTAGTTTCTTCTTTTTA
>JALSPD010000009.1 GCA_026986135.1 DHVE2 group archaeon | reverse complement strand
CACCCGATATTGTTGCTCTTGCTGTAGAATATTCAAAAATGCACCACAGAGCGGACTACAGAGAAATGAATGTTGAGTATATTGCAGGCAAATGCGAAGTTTGTGGAGAGTATTCACTGAGGTTAATCCCCTATGAAGGAACGCTGGTATGCCCCGAGTGTTACGAGAATCTGAGATAAGTTTATATGCGATTAGGAAATTAGGAGATTTGATACCTATGACGGAGATAAAGTTTAGCAAGGAAGAGTTGATAAAAATAAAGGAAGTGTACCAGGGAATAATGTCTTACGCGTCCATAGGTTTATTCTTTAGAAGCGGTGAGATAATAGGAGACATCATAGCACAAAATGCAGATAGGGAAAACTACTTTGAAAACGTGTCAGAGATTCTGAAAGAGAAAGGCTGGGTTGAGAACATTGAATTCGGCGAAAACGAGGTCAAAGTGAAAGGCTCTGCGGAAGTGCATGATTCCACGGCACCCACATGCCACATGCTCCGAGGTATCATAAGAAAGATTTACGAAAAGTACTACGGCACAATAGTGAATGTTGAGGAAGAAAAATGCGAGAGTAAGGGAGATCCATACTGTCTTTTCGTGATCAGCCGTATGGGGTGAAGGGGTAATGTACTATGCTCTCATAAAAAGGGACGGCACCTATGTGAAAGGAGAATTACCTGATTATATAGAGAAGGAGAAATTCTGCATAATGTGCGCAGCAGCCTTTGGAGCCGGAACAACCGCACACAAGGAGTTCGGAGACGATGTTAAGGAAGTGATAATAAAGGGAGAAAAACTGAGTGTTATCATAGAACCCTACGAAGGAAAACTACTGGCGGTTGTTGGCGACAGAGAGGATATGGAAAAAGCAAAAGAGCTAGTTAAATCCTGAAAGTATCTGCAATCAGATCAAGGGTTATCATTGCCTCTCTCTCTATTTCTCTGTTCTCACCTGCATTTACTGCCTCCACAAGCACATAGGACTTATCCTTTGATAGAAATATGCGATACTTTATGGGGCCTGTCCCCAGTAAGATATTCTTCCATCTGCCCTCAGCGATCATAGCTCCATTTTTTGTTTTGATTTCTCCAAGCTGAACCGATGCGATTCTTATCTTATCAAGTGTTAGGTTTATCAGATCATTGACATCGGCGGCATGATCCGATAGCCAGAATATGGAAATATATCCCTTTGCATTCATCAGAGGGATATAGAACTCCACATAGCCCTCATGATCCCACTGCTCAAAGTAGTGGATCCTTGCTTTGGCAGGAAGGTTAATCTGGAACTCAAAGTCATCCAGGCTTATGTTCTGATACCTCCTCTTCATCTCCTCGTAATCAACACCCTGTTCCCATACTTTATTGAAGTAATCAAGCATTGTTTCACGGGTAAAGTCATCCTTAATCCTAACAGAACCCACGTATCTCTTGTCCTTGATGAGACGGATAAACACGCTGTCGTCAGATATGGAAAAGAATCCGCGTGGATTCAGCATATGCCTTATCTCCATACCATTGGCTATGAGAAAATCATATGCCTGAAAGTTTACGATTCCACTTATTGGCTGAATCAACTTAATTTTAACACCTCTTTTAAGAGCATCAAGAAGGGCGTTGTAAAACTCCATCTCGCTATCCACTGATTCGCTGTATGGAGTTATAAGATAGAACATGCTTTTAACATCCCTCAGAATTTCAAGGTGACTCAGGGGGTTAAGATCTTCCTTGCTCACCCACACATACTCCTCAATATCTCCATAATTCTGCTTCGTGTAAACCTGAGAAAGTTGATCAAGAAGGAATTTCAAACTCCTTTCCTTGGATTCAAGATCCCTTTCCACATTGTCCTTGTAATTTTTAAATAGGTTCAGAAGGCCAACATCAGGGGGTATGGCAATATACTTCACAGGTCTACCTGGCTCCATACGGACCAGGCCCTTCTCCATGAGAGAGCGTAGCACATCATAGCATCTTGGCCTTGGAACACCGGATGCTGCACTGCATTCAGTTGCCGTTAGCAAACCCTTCTCAAGAAGCACCATATAGGCGTCGGTTTCGTACTGGGTAAGGCCAAGTTCTTTCAGATAACGCCTTATCACATCCATAACAGTTGGGTTAATGTCGCCAAAGTATATGTATTTTAACGCAAAAGCAGTCATGAAAATTTTTAAAGAGATAGAGGCAAAGCAGTGAAAAAAGCCACCGGGGGGATTCGAACCCCCGACCTGCTGATTACAAGTCAGCCGCTCTTCCGGGCTAAGCTACGGTGGCACTGGGGAGGGATTATCTTTGTTTATTTAAAAATTTTCTCTAATGCACCTCCTCCACGCCCACCTCGTAAACCTCATCTCCAAGGTAGATCCTGTATAACCTGCCCTTGAGATCTCTCTTCTCTTCAACAGGTTTGAGCTCTCCTCTCTTTCGGAGTTCAAAAAACTCCCTGGCAATCTGCGGGAAAAGGCAGTAAGTAAGCACATCTTCCTCCTTCTCAAGAAAACCAGCCTTTTGAAGATCGTCTCTGCACTTATCCAGGGCTGGATCAAGAAGATCCCCAGGCCTCGCATCTATTGGAGCTTCATCACCAATTGCAAGTTTTCTCACATGCTCAGATATTGGTGCTGGAGGTTTGCCGTAAAGTCCCCGCACATAGTTTTTCGTCTCGTTGGTTATCTTCTTATATCTCCCAAAAAGCACATTTAGAACAGCCTGTGTACCCACAATCTGGGATGTTGGCGTTACCAGAGGTGGGAAGCCCAGATCTTCCCTGACTTTCGGTATCTCCTCAAGAACCTCCTGAAGCCTGTCTATGGCATCCATTTCCCTTAACTGATTCAGGAGATTTGAAAACATCCCACCAGGTATCTGATGCCTGAGAACATCCGGGTTTACAACCAGTGCCTCTCTGTGAAGATATTTACTGTATTTCTCTTCCAGAAGTGTTCTAAGATAATCGCCTATCTCATACACCAGAGACATGTTAAGATCAGGCCTGAAATCCTGAGGTAGGGTTGCATGAACTATCTGTATTCCCGGCTGGGCTGTTCCAAATGCCAGAGGGCTTATTGCTGTATCCACATAGTCCGCACCGGCCTTCACCGACTCATAATATGTAGCCACTGCCATTCCGCTGGTTGAATGTGTATGAACATTTACTGGAACACCGTATCTGGCCTTTATCTCGGAAACCAGCATTCCTGCCATAGGTGGTGTAAGAAGACCAGCCATGTCTTTTATGGTTATGTAATCCACATCAAGTGCAATCAAAGAATCCACGAGATTGAGGTAGTAATCAAGGGTAAAAACCCGACCTGTTGTATAACTAATTGCACCCTGAACCTCTGCACCAATTTCCTTGGCCTTCCGTATTGCAATTTTCATATTCCTTACATCGTTCAGGGCATCAAATACCCTGAATATATCAATCCCATTCTTATAGGAGAGTTCAACAAACTTCTTAACGACATCATCAGGATAATGCCTGTAGCCAACCACATTCTGGCCACGAAGCAGCATCTGGAGTTTCGTTCTTTTTATAAGATCCCTCAAGGAGCGTAGACGCTCCCATGGGTCCTCCCGAAGATAGCGAATGGCTACATCAAATGTAGCACCACCCCACACTTCCATTGAATAGAACCCCACAGAATCCATTTTTTCGGCTATTTTAATCATATCCTCTGTGCTAAGTCTGGTTGCTATGAGAGATTGATGAGCATCCCTGAATGTGGTATCTATAATACCCACCACAGAAATCACCCGACCTAGGATTTATTCGCCGTATTTTAAAGTTGCGGTTAGACAAAAAACGAAGTGAGGGAAAGTAATAAATATGAGATGGAATACACATGATAGCAAGTAACAGGGGGTGATTTGAATGCTGATAACCGCAAAACTTGAGGAGGAAATGAGGATTGTGAAGCGTCATATCCATGTGCTAAGAATGGTAATGGAAAACCAGCCAATTGGAATTATCAAACTTGCACAGATAATGGATATACCAGAGCACAAGGTCAGGTACTCGCTCAGGATTCTTGAACAGGAAAAGCTAATAGAACCCTCTCCTGATGGGGCAAAACTCACAAAGAGGGCAAAAAAGGAAATAAAATCTGTAAGGGAATCACTTGAGAGAATAAAGGAATGCACCGAAGAGATGCTCAAGGAAATTGAGGAAATTGAGAGAAAAAGCGCATCTACCGGGAAGAAGCGATAATCACATCTTCCTGGTGGAGTGCCTATCGGGGCCGTAGGAAATTATATTAACCCTAACCCCAAGCTCTTTCTCCATGTATTTAACAAATTTTCTCAGTTTTTCATCCTCAGGTGAATTCCAGCCCTCAAATACCATGTACTCAGGCTGGCAATCTTCAATGTTCGTGGGAGGATATCTGAAAATACGCCCACCGCAACGATAGGCGTAAGCGACGCGTACGCTTTCCATACCATAGAGAACATCAACCTTGGTTAGTGCCAGACTGGTCACCCCATTTATCATCACGGCATATCTGAGCATGCACATATCAAGATGTCCCACCCTCCTAGCCCTTCCTGTGGTTGCACCGTATTCATTACCCAGATTCCTCAGTGTTTCTGCATCGTCATCCCGTATCTCGGTTGGAAACGGCCCCGCGCCCACACGCGTTGTATATGCCTTGGTAACGCCTACCACCTCATCAATACGCCATGGAGAGATGCCCAGGCCTGTTATTATACCCCCAACTGTGGTGTTTGAAGAGGTAACATAGGGATATGTACCAAAATCAATGTCCAGATAAGTGCCCTGAGCACCCTCAAATAGTACTGAATATCCTGCATCAATTGCTCTGTTAAGCCAGATTTCTGTATCATCCACATAATCCTTTATAGCAAGCCCTTGATCTTTCAGAACCTTTACCTCATTCCTTATATCTGTATCATTTGCATCCAGGGAAGTTAGACGTACAAGCATTCTAAGCTTTTTCTCAAGAGTATCTGGGTTGTAAAGATCTGAAACTCTTATACCTATCCTCCTGAACTTACTCGTATAGGCGGGACCTATACCCTGGCGCGTGGTACCTATACCTATGATCTCGTCATCCAGTCTATCAAGTTCCCTGTGAAATCCACTAACCACATGCGCCCTGGAAGAGATGTGTAGCTCGGGATGCACTCCAAGAGCATCCATCATCTCAATTTCTCCAAGAAGTTTACCCAGATCAATAACCATCCCGTTTCCAAGGACACCTATTTTACCTCGCAAAACACCACTGGGTAGTATGTGAAATTTCACAGTTTTACCATCATAAACCACGGTATGACCTGCA
>JALSPD010000008.1 GCA_026986135.1 DHVE2 group archaeon | reverse complement strand
GCTTCCAAATACTAGCAGGAGTATGATACCAGCGACAGTGTGAGGGATGACTATTGGAAGATCAATCACACCCTCCACAAAACTACGAAGTGCAAAGTTCCTTCTGGCAAGGAGGTATCCGAGGGGAAGTGAGAGTCCAAGGCCTATTAGAGTGGCTATTGTGGCTGCAACCATGCTTGTTACAATGGTATTCACGAGATCCCATGAGAAGCCAAGAGGGGGAGATATCACGAACAGATAGAGTACAGGGAATAGGATTAAAAACACTCCGAAAGCAGCGATGAATGATATAATCCGCATAAAAAGCTCGTCTTTGGATATCCAGAGAAGATAAATGACTGTGAGAAGGGCAAGGGGAAGGTAAATTATGGAGAGAAGAGAGAGGGGTACAAGCATAAAAACCCGCATTTTTCTGATTTCAAGATAAATCAATAGGGATACAACCACAGCCGAAATTACAAACGCGGAATATCCGAAGGGAAGCGCCAGAAACATGATTAAAAGGGAGAGGAAGAGGTACATCATGGAGATATCTCCTCCGGCACGGTGCCAACTGCCTCGTACATGGGTGGCTGACCGCAGCTGTTGAGGATCTCTCTTCCAGTATCCCCTGTGACCATGGCGACGAATCTGTACGCATCTTCTCTGTTGGGAGCGTTTTCAGGTATGGTAATTGCATAGTTTATGGCATCTCCCTTAACAGTTTTACCATCTGCCAGCACAACCATAGCACGCTGATACCACTGTGATTTGCTGGCATTGGATAGGTTTATGTCGTCGGGCAGACGCAGATATTTCAGGCCGTGCTGCTTTGCCACAGAGAGGTACTCTATGGCGTAGTCAATATTTCCACTCTCAAGATCGCTCAGAAGCGATACGGATTTTCTCTTAATGAATACTCTACCCGAAGAGTTGAGTAAATTGGCGTCATCAGGAACCTCTATTTTCCCATTATCAATCCTTATTCCCGTGTTGTTTTCCACCACATCCCTGAAAATTGATGAGTTATAGTGCCTGCTGGCAAGATAAAACATCATCACAGCCCGATACCCGCATGGATCGTCGTTAGGGGAGGAAAATCCGATGCGAACATCATCTCGTGAAAATATATCCATCCAGTTAGTGGAATTTATCTCAGAGGAGTATCTGCTATGTGAAGTGTAGGCAATCACAATTTCGTTTCTGGCGAATTTTATGTACCACGATGTGTAATTGGGCATGAGGTAATTTTCTATCGCCCTGTAATCTGCAACGGCCACCACATCCGCATGGACATGGAGTTCGCTTATCTTCTTCACCGTCTCCACACTTCCGGCTGTTTCAATTCTCACCTTAATTCCGTACTCTTTCTCGTATTCCTCGGCGATTTTGCCGAACGGTACTGCCAAGCTACCTGCGGCAAGTACGGTTATGGTTCTCTCGTTTTCGCCGTGGCTGATGTAAAGGTATCCGCCCAGGAGTGCAACGCCCAGAACAATTGCCGCCACGATTGCTGCAAGATGTTTCATCCCTTCACCTCCGTTATGTCAAATGAGGAATAACGATTGAAAATTTAAATATTACGTGATCTGATGTGCATATAGGGCGTTGTTTCTGTGAGGGTTAAAACCTGAAAATACGAATCTATCTATCAGATATTGGCAAAGAAAACTCTATATAGTTTTAGGGGTATATAAGTCTATGAGACGATTGGGGGCTCTGATTGTATTAATTATGATGCTCACAGTTCTTATACCCCCTGTTCAGGGAGATGGAGTTGCAATAATAAACGAGACCCTCCATGCTGTAACCAGGGAAAACAGGCAGCTTGCGGTGGTGGATGTTCACGATAACTATGAAATTCTCCATCTCTTTCTCAGCATTGTTTCCCTTGATCCCGGCAGGAATATAACCATAGTGGTGCCCCTTCCAACGGAGCCGGAACCGTTGCAGGTTGATAACACCACAGATATGAGATTTCTGGCAAAACATGAGCTTGATAAGGTTGGATATACCCTTCACAGGGAGAGAAGAGCGGTTGATAACCTCTGGAAGGGATACCTTTTTGGCCTTGGAAGTGCAAGCATGGGAATGGCATTTCCCTTCGGGATAATGGGTATGTACATGATGGTTGGTGGAATGGGAAGTGGAAGTGGAGCGATGGAGTACCATTTCCAGACAGGGGACACCATTGAGGTTTACAACTTCACATCAACCCGGCAATTGAAGAATTTTGAGATTGAGAACAACATAACCCTTCCTGACGAGGTGAAGGATGCTCTTGATAGGTATGGAAATTATTACGCGATGGTGATTAAAGCCAAGACGCGTGCGCCAATACCCCTGGAGAAATATGAGATTCTTGAGGAAAAATGTCCCCGCAGTATGGAGTTACTCAGGGATTATGTGAAGAAGCATCCCACGGCAAATATTAAACTCATCCCAGGATGGTCTCTGATTTCAATAGAGGATGGAGATGAGCTGGTTGATACTATAAATAAAGAAGCGGATGGAAACCACACGCTTATGCGATACTTCACGAATACCCTTCTTGCAATATACGGCGGTGCGAGAGGTGCAATGGTGGGAATGGAAGGGATTGAAATCACAGTAAAATTGCCGCTATGGAATCACCGTGCCTACTTCCCCCTTGGAACCTCCCCCTCCTGGGGTTCTTCTGGCTGGATAAGGATTTACTTCAAACTCCCGGAAGATATGGAAATGCATCCGAATTATGGAGATTACAGGTTTGTTTACCACAACCACTCCTATTATTACTACTGGAATTACGATGGAAAACTGCCAGAGCATGATCTGTATGGAACGGTAACCGGGGCAGGTGCCGGGGTATGGATTGAGAAGGAAAGGCAGGAGATTATCGTGAATTACCTCGCCCCCATTGCGGGATGGCTCGGATTCTTCCTCGGTGTCTCCACACTACTTATATTCTGGATTGCCATCTTACTTCTATCATTTTACTGGGAAACCCACGGGGAAATTCTCAAGGATGGGAGGAAAATGGAGAGGATAGTGCATCTCTCCCTTCTCACATTTCCCCTCGCATTACTTATAACCTTCGCAGGTGGCGTTGCTCTTGTGTACACCTTTGCATCACAAAAAAGTGCAAAGTACGGGATTGGGAGAGATATTGGAAAATCACCCACTCTTGCCATGACAATCATAATTGGATTTGCAGTGCTTCTATCCATGTCCCTTATCAGCATCTATCTACTCTTCTACAATCCATCCATGGAGGTTACCTCGTCAGACATCACCACAGGGGTGATTTTCTATCTTGGGATTATACTTCCCATATTCGCAGGGGTTATCCTTGCAACCTACATTTCTGAAAGGAAGGGAAAAACCAGAAAAAATAAATAATTCTCCTCCATATACCCAGCGGAGCGGGGGTTACCGAGCCAGGTCAAAGGTGCCAGATTCAGGGTCTGGTCCCGCAGGGGTTCGCCGGTTCGAATCCGGCCCCCCGCACTTTGGAGGTAGTTCTCATGGAGGTCGAGGTCAAAGTCAGGATTGATTCTCCAGCCGAGATGGAAAAGAGCATCGTGGATATGGGCGCGTATTTCTTGAAGGAGGTGGTTGAAGAGGACACATATTTCTCGCATCCCTGCCGCGATTTTTCCACGACGGATGAGGCCCTGAGAATACGCAACGGTTCCTCCCTTACCTACAAAGGTCCGAAGGTGGATATGGATACGAAGAGCAGAGAGGAGCACATAGTGCATTTTGATAGCGAAATGGAGATGCGTGGCATACTCAGCGCTCTCGGCTTCAGAGAAGTGGCAAGGGTGCGAAAGAGAAGAAGATACTACAGAATTGGCGATGTAACAATCTCACTGGACACGGTGGATCACCTTGGACACTTTGTGGAGGTGGAATGCATAGGTGAGTACGGTGAATGCAGGGAGAAGGTGATGGAGGTATGTGAAAAGCTACATCTGAAGGAATTCATAAGGAAATCCTACCTGGAGCTTCTTCTGGAAAAGGAAAATCAGAGAGGAACAACATAGATTGCTTCTCCGTTCCGTAGGGCTTCCATTATTTTCTTTCCATTTGTGGTGCTCTTTCTGATGTTGATGTATCCCTCAGATGACACGGTGGCATCAAAGAGGTGCCTGCGGTTTGCGTACACCGCGACCTTCATGTGCGATAGTTCATCTCCAACTATGAGGCGTAGGGTCTTCTTTCTCATCTCCACCTCAGCCATTATCTTTCTTCCCTCTCTATGCTCCATTTTTCCGCCCAGTTCCTCAACATTGATTGAGATTCCGAGCATCTTTTCAAGCCGTTCTATGTTCCTTCCCTTTTTTCCTATGAGTGCCGGTATTGCAGAGGGATTCACATAAATGGTGGCGCTGTTTGGTCCCGTGACCCTCGCCCTTACACGCACTCCTGGATGCATCTCTCTTATCTCCCTCTCTATCTCCCTTTCAGCCAGGTAATAAACTCCCTTTGTCTCCTCCTCAACAGGAACAACCACCACCTGCTCCCCGAAGCTGTATATCTCGTAAAGGAGCTTCTCCGATTCCAGGTCGCGCACCTCAATCACAGGCCTGGCGAGATCCTCCTCATGCATTCCCGATGGCACCTTAACCATGTACTTCAGGGTCAGAACCCTGGCAATATCTCCCCGCTCAATATGAATGATAGTATCAACCACCTGGGGAATTACTCCAAGTTCAACACGCCCTATAAATCGCTGCACCGCATCAACGGCCCTTGTCGCATGGACAACGCCAACCATGCCCACACCTGCAAGCCGCAGATCCATGAAGACCTTGAAGTCGCCGGTTGTTCTCATCTCATCAAAGATTGTGTAGTCGGGACGGACAAGCAGGAGAATATCTCCAGTTCTCTCCATACTCCCTTCAAGGGCGGTATACTGTGTTATTCCCTCGCTGAGTACCAGATCACGGGGCTTTTCCATGGTTTTCACGATCTTTCCCATGCTGGCATAGTGCTCAGCAAGTGCCTGCACAAAGGTGCTCTTTCCAGCACCCGGTGCTCCTGATACGAGGATTCCTTCAGCCCGCTCTTCAAGGCGTCTGCGGAGCTTCTCGCTTATACTGTAATCCTCTAGACCCAGTTTCACCACGGGCCTGACGGCGGTTATCTCCAGGGCATCTGAGAATGGTGGACGGGTTATGGCTATTCTGTACTCGCGAAGCTGCACCACTGTGGCACCTCGTGAATCCAACTCTATGAAAGATTTTCTATCCCTGCGTGCCCTCTCCACTATATCATCCGCAATTTCTTCCGCCTCTCTCTGACTCACATCCCTTATCTTCTCAAGACGAAACTCTCCTGGCTTCCCTATCTTGGCAAAGGCCCCTACATCCGCCTTTATATGCACGCTCATT
>JALSPD010000007.1 GCA_026986135.1 DHVE2 group archaeon | reverse complement strand
ATGGGGTACAGAATTAAAATTGTTGATGAATTTGGAAATGAGATTTACTCCAATCTCTGAGGTGATGGTTATGGGTTTGAGCACAAGTGCAACTCACATAATCTTCTTTATAGCCTCGGTGGTCATTGCGGGTGGATTCATAGGGGTGGCTGCCAGTGTGATCCTCAACATATCTGATGGAATAGAGGACCGTGGAAACATGATTGGGAAACAACTATCTGAGGATTTTTCCATAATAAACGATCCTCAGAGAATGAGCAACAACCCTCTTTTACTGTACCTCAAAAACACTGGACGTGTGGCTCTGAGCACCTCACACATAACAGTGCTTGTTGATGGGGTGATTGAGGAGAGCAGCATAGTTGGTGATAGAAACATCTCATGGATGCCAGGTATGGTGATAACGGTTGCAGTGGAGGTGAATCTGGCATCAGGACACCATGTTGCAAAGGTAATCCTTGAGGATGGACTTTCCAGAGAGTTTGAATTTGAGGTGTGAGCCATGTATCATCTGAAAATTGAGAGGGACGAACTTCACTCAAAACTTGGTGGCGGATTTCCAGAGGGTACTCTAGTCATAATAGAGGGGGAGGATGGTAGCGGTAAAAGTGCTCTAACACAGAGATTTGCCTATGGATTCCTCCTCAATGGACATACTGTAACTATAATTTCCACCGAGCTTACTGTTCGCGATTTTATAAAGCAGATGTACTCACTTAATTATCCAATCGCAAGTTTTCTTCTCAGAAACAGGCTTCTTTTTATTCCAGTTTATCCTCTCATCGGTAAGGTCAGGGATAGGCGCGATTTTCTTGGGAGATTGATGTCCTCTCCAGATCTTTTCAGGAGCGACATTATAATCATTGATACCCTATCATCCTTGGTTAAGGCAAGTTTGAATGCGGAAACAAGGGCTATCCAGCTGCTCTCCTTCTTCAAGAAAATTATGGCCCTAGACAGGACGATAATCCTCACCATTGAGAAGGATGTGATGCCTCCCAATATACTGGGTGCATTCAGAGCAACCGCAGATGTATACATTGAAACCAAGATAAATCGCATAGGTAATATTGTTAACAGGATTGCCTTCGTTAGAAGATACGCCAATGCACCATCGCGTGTTGAAAACACCATAGCATACCGTGTTGAATCTGGAACGGGAATCATTCTTGAGATTCTCGCAGTCTCGTGAGGTGGTGATTATGGCAAGCAAGTTTGAAGTTGCAATGCAGAGAAATCCCCACCTTGCGAGATATGTGAAAAAGATTCAGGCGGAGCTGAAGGAAAAACCAGAGTTTTATGAGCAACTCTCCAGAGATATGAAGGAACTTGAATGGGTTAATGTGATTTATCCTGTTGGGGATCCCATATTCATACATGTTTATGGCAGGCGGGCGGAGAGAAAATACAGGGTAATACAGCCTGAGCTTACAGATGAGGAGAGGATAAAGTATGAAAAAATCAAAGAACTTATTTTTATAAAGGCGGGATATGAGCCCCCGCATAAAACCAAGGAGGAGTTTGAAAAGCAGATTGAGAGATTGCTAAAAGATTCTGTCACCATCACAGAGGATTTTGAAGAATTTGTTGAGCCAAAGGGATTTCTGGCGATGTTCAAAAAGATAAAAGTGCCTGTTACAAAGGAGGAGTACGATAAGATAGACTATTACCTTAAGAGGGACATTATTGAAAGTGGTCCCCTTGAACCTCTGCTTCGCGATCCATACATTGAAGATATACATGCCATTGGAATTGAGCCCGTGCATCTGGTTCACAAGGTGTTTGAAACTGTGGAGACAAACGTACAATTCATAAGTTACGATGAGCTGGATTCGTATTTGAGGGGAATGAGTGAGAGGATGGGAAGACCCGTAAGTACAGGAAGACCCATAGTGGATGGAGCCCTTCCCGATGGATCAAGAATAAATATTATTTACGCCGATGATGTTAGTATCAAAGGAGCGTCCTTCACAATTAGAAAATTTGCAGCGGAGCCTCTCAGCGTTACCCAGCTGGTAAAGTGGGGTACATTCTCTGCAGAGATTGCAGCTTATCTGTGGATGGCAATAGAGTATGGAAAGAGTATATTCATCTCAGGAGAAACTGCAAGCGGTAAGACAACCACATTGAATGCAATAATTCCTTTCATACGTTACAATCATAAGGTATTCACTGCGGAGGATACGCCAGAGGTGCATGTGCCGCATGAGATCTGGCAGAGGCTTCTCACAAGGGAAGCAGGTCCAAAGGAATCAAGGGTAGAGATGTTTGATCTTTTAAAAGCGGCACTTAGGTCAAGACCAAATTACATAATAGTTGGAGAGATTCGTGGTGCTGAAGGTAATGTTGCGTTTCAGGCTATGCAAACAGGTCACCCTGTTATGGCAACATTCCATGCAGCGTCTATAAAGAGAATGATTCAGCGTTTAAGTTCACCCCCTATCAATGTGCCTGTTACATTTATGGATAACCTGAATATTGGTGTTTTCCAGCAGGCCGTGTACTTAAAGGGACGTGCACTTAGGAGAGTGCTTTCCGTAGAGGAAATTCTTGGCTACTCTTCAGAACTTGGTGGTGTGATGACCAAGTCAGTGTTTGTCTGGGATCCGTTAAGGGACGAGCACATATTCCGTGGTCTAAATAACTCATACATCCTTGAAGAGAAGATAGCCCCTCTTCTTGGATACTCCGATCCCCGAAAGATATATGATGACCTCTTTCTCCGAGCAAAGATCATACGAAAGATGATTGCTCACAACATATTCCGATATCGTGATGTGGTCAAGATAATCTTTGATTTCCAGAAGTATGGTACTGAAAAACTCCCATTTACGGTGTGATGCCCCATGCCCACGGTAAGGGAAAGGATACTTCGGCTGTATCACTCCTTTGATATCCCGTGGCGAAAGTATTTGTTGATGTACGCAGCACCAGTAATTGCTGGAACTGTATTGATATCCCTGTACATCTTTCTTTCATTTCCAGGTCTTGTTTTTCCACTGAATCTTGTAATATATTCAATACCTGCCTTCGGGATACTTTTTACTGTTCTCTTTCCTCTGGTGAAAGGAGAACGGAGAAAGGTTGAAATTGAGAGATATATGCATCTTTTCATCACACGCATGGCCGTTCTTGCATCCACACAGCTTCCAAGGAAGGAGATTTTCAGGTTGCTCTCAGAGGTAAAGGAATATGGGGCCCTTAGCGAGGAAATTGAAAAAATATACCATCTCGTGGAATACTGGAATCTAAGCCTTCCCGATGCAGCCAGGGTCGTGGCTAAAAGATGCCCCAGTATAATGTTAGCTGATTTTCTTGATCGTCTTGCACACAGTGCCGAAGCAGGTGAGGATTTTGAAAAATTTCTTGATAAGGAGAGGAAGGTTGTCCTTGAAACCTATGCAATAAAATATGAGGCGGCACTGGATCAGCTTGACGTTTACAAGGAGGCATTTGTGGCTATTCTTATCTCAATGTTATTCTTTGCAGTTTTCGTTGCCATTCTACCAATGTTTGCCCAGATAGATGCAACAATCCTTCTTTACCTGACTCTTCTCGCATTCGTTGCTGTGGAATCTATTATGCTCTATGCAATCAAAGTGCGACTTCCAGAGGATGAGGTCTGGCATGGTAGAAAGGATATACGGGCGCCTGCAGAGATAAAGCTCTTCAAGGTGCTACCATTTATTTATATTCTCGTAGCCCTGTTGTTTCTTATAACTCTTTCTGCGGGTCTCTCTCTTTATATTGGGGTTTCAATATCCCTTCTTCCTCTTTTTTATCCGGGATACATAATTCATTCTGCAGAGAGCGATCTCATAAACTGCGATGAAAATTACGATGCATTCATTCGTGCGGTTGGAAGCTATGTGGAAGCGAAAGGCAGCGACGTTATGGCCATGGAACGCCTTAGAAAGCATGATTTTGGGAAACTAACGGCGTTCATAGATAGGCTCTATCGCAGGCTTCTTACCAGGATAGATAAGAGAAGGGCATGGAATTTCTTTGCTGCTGAAACAGGTAGTAATTTAATATCAAAGTTCACAGATATGTACGTTACTGGTATAGAGATGGGTGGAAATCCATCAAAGGTTGCCAGAATTATAAGTGATGCTTACATACGCATGATTGGGCTCAGAAAGAAAAGGTACCAGTCAGCGACCAATCTGACGGGAATTCTCTATGGACTTATGGTGGGTATGTCCTTTGCCCTTTACACAACATATGTTCTCATGAAAATGATGGCTGATATGGTTAAGTACTATCCAGTAAACCTCACACAGTACATAAAAATTCCACTTCTATCGGCCAAGTTTCCCCTGGCCACCGCCAGTGTGGTTTTTCTTGCTCTTCTCGTTATACATGCCTTTATCTCCTCATTTATGATAAAGGTGGTAAGTGGATCTCATAAGCACAGCATATATCTGCACTTTTCAATGCTTACGTGGATCGGTATTGTGGTTGCCTATGCAACCGAAAGTATAGTGGGAAAAATACTTCTTGTGTGAGTTGTTGGTATTTATTTTCCTGTTATTCTATACCACTTGAGCACCTTTCTGAACTGGATTATGATGGTCTTGATCGTTATCTCTCCCAGAAGGTTTCCGTTGTCATCAAGTATGGGCAGTCTTCTTATTCTGAAGGCCCGCATTTTATCAAGGGCCTCTTCAATTGTGCTGTTTGGTTTGCAGTACACTATTTTCCTTACCATAATGTCCCGTGCGAGCACGACGTTTCCAAGCAAAAGTGAACGTATATCCACGCTGCCGATTGCATACGGTTTAATCCTCTTGGGAGCCATAACTTCAAGCAGATCTTTTTCAGTTATGATTCCTGATAATTTCATGCTCCCCTTTTTCTCCATTATCCATACATGCCTTCTGGCAGTCATTATGCTGAAAATTTCCTCTATTGGAGTATCTTCGTATGCTATGGGAAGATTCCATACATCCTTTTTCATTATGGTCTCAACGGGCACCTTGTAAAAATGTTTAAGCACGTACTGGATATCCTCCTGCTTTTCCTTAGGCATGAATAGAATAACCGCGAAGCAATATTTAATTCTTTGTGCTGAAGGTTTTGTTTATTAAAATGATTAAAATGGATGGTGAGCGGATACAATTATTATAGTATCGGCTAGTATCTGGGTTAAAAATAAATAGTTTGATGGCTTACTTGCACCTGGTGAATGGTATGATTTGTGAGCTCTGTGGCAGAGATGTCCCCCGTCTCAAAAGGGTTGTGATTGAGGGTGTCATTCTCAATGTATGTGACGATTGTGCCAAATTCGGTAAGGAGGTTAAGGGCAATAATATACCTAAGGAAGCAAAGTATATACCTCCTGAGGTTATAAGAGAGCGTATTGAAAAAAGAAAGCGGCGGTACAGGGAAATTGAGGAAGAGGAGATTCTCGTGGACGATTATGCTG
>JALSPD010000006.1 GCA_026986135.1 DHVE2 group archaeon | reverse complement strand
ATCTGCATTTGATAGGAGGGCTAAAAAATGGGAAAGATTAAAGGTGTTGCATACCTGACAAGTCGCTGGATAAAGAGGCAGCCAATGTGGTTGATACAGGACCTATTCATAGTGATCGGCTTTGCCATAATCATGTTTGTGTGGGGTGGAATTCAGGGCCTCAAGAATGTACTGGTTGCATGGTTCATCTCCGGGGCATGGGGTATGGGTGTGAATCTGGTTGCTCAGAGCATTGGCTGGGACAAGCAGGGGAGAACCATGGACATGTTCATAGCCTCCCCTGTGAAGCCCATACATTACCTTCTCGGCTATTTCCTCTCAAGCTTCATATTCTTGGGCGTGGATTTTCTATATATGATGGCTCTTATAATCTATCTCAACGCATGGGTTATCGTATTCGCCTCGCTGGTTGCATTTTTTCCTCTACTCCTGATCAGCAATCTCATCGGCCTTTCAATTGTTATGCGCATAAAGAAGCCCACCAATATCTCCGCAATAACCAACCCCATCCAGATGGTCCTTATAATAATACCACCTGTGTTCTATCCAGCCAGTGTCATACCAGAGAGCGCGAGGTACCTCGTGCTTCTAATTCCAACTGCGGCAGGGGCGGAGATTGCAAGGCAGCTCGCTGGATTGAGCACATGGCACAATATATGGTATCCCTCCCTTGTTATCGCGGCATGGGTGCTCATTGGAATCCTCACTTCGGCCAGGGTGGTAAAATGGGGGATGGAATAATAGTGCACAGAGATGTCCAGAAATACTTAAATATGAACCAGAAGATATCCATATATGATAGAGATTCTGCTCCACATAAAAAGGCGCCTTTACATTTATGTGTCTTTGATTTTCATTCTGGCTCTCATCGCAGGACAACTCTGGGACTTTGAGCACATGAACATAATGCCCATAAGTGTGCTTGCTGTTTTCATAATGCTTTATCCCATGCTCACAGGGATGGAGATAGAAAAGGTGAAAAAAGCGGGAAGAAATTACAGGTTAATTATCACCACACTCATATTCGCGTATTTCATCGCATCCCTAACCGCTTTCATACTCTCTCGTACAGTACTTGTGGATTATCCAGAACTTGCCCTTGCTCTTGTGCTTGTCGGAGCAATACCCTGCTCAAACATGCTAATTGGGTGGAGCGGAATTGCCGATGCCAGCGTGCCGGATGCTCTTGTTATAGCGGTTGCTGGTCTTCTTCTCATCCCATTCATCTCCCCAATACTCATATTTATCAATGGAGGAATTTTTGCAAAAATTAACATTTTGCAAATCGCTTTCATACTTCTTCTATACATACTGGTACCCCTAGCCATCGGAACGGCAACAAGGAGGATTATCATCCGAAAAAAGGGAAGAGAGTATTTTATGGACATAAAAAAGTACTTTCCCGGAATCTCTGCCATAGGAATACTCCTAATAGTATTCTTTTCTGTTGCCAAGGTATCTCCAAAAGTAATTGCAACACCAGAGATATTTATTTTAATCCTATTTACCCTGCTGATATACTATGTCATCCAAACCGCACTATCAATTATAGCAGCTAAAATTATGAGATTCAACTACTCACAGGGAATGGTCTTGATCCTTGGAGCAACCGCAAGTTCACAGGCCATATCTCTATCCCTTGCCGCAACAGTATTTCCCGCCATGACAGTGTTTGCCCTTTCCTTCAAGCCTGTTATTCAGGTATTTTATGTGATGACACTTATATATGGACTCGGCCCGAGATTAAAAAAGATTCTTGGATAGCGTAACAAAAAGACTCCTCAGCGATAGCCAAGTATAACATAGACAGGTATAACACAGATTAATAACATCTCCTAAACTTTAAATAATAGTGTCCAATAACGCAGATTATGAAGGAGATGGAATTTAAGGTTATATCCAAGCAGAAGGATGAAATTGTGGTGGAGGTAATTAACGCCGATAGAACTCTCCTTGTACCTCTTGTGGAGGAAATGAATCATGATGACAAGGTTGAATATGCTGTGTACCACTACGATCACCCATATCTTGGCAATCCCACCATAAAAATAAAGGTGAGGGAGGGAAAACCTCAGGCAGCTATCAAACGCGCTGCTAAAAAACTTGAAAAAGTATATGATGAGATGTATCTGGAATTTGAAAGAGCGCTTAGAGCTGTACAAGTGAGAACTCAGGAGAAGTAGTGATCTCTGCGTCTTTTGCTATTTGATTATCTATCACCCTGATGTAAATTTCTTCATAAGGTACGTACTGCTGAAGTTCAACTTTTCCGAATTTTTCAAGAAATAGGAGAGATATGAACACTTTAACAAACTCTTCATTGGATCCGTCGTAAATTAGAGATAGTGCAAGTTCTTTTTCTCCAGAATCAATGATCCTTTCCCATACCTCTTTTATCTCCTCCTCCAGATCCTCCTTATGGACCTTTTCCTCAAGGTTGAACTTGAATTTCTCCCTTATTTTTTTCCTTTTTTTCTTCTTTTCAATCTCTCTCTTTGCCTCATTTATAGCGGTAATAAGGTCAAACAAACTCACGGGCCTCTGCTCCTCTCTCCTCACAGGCTCTCTGAGTTTCATTGTGTTCATCACATCGTAGTCCACGTTTTCCTCAGTGGTGGTTTCGTATACCTCAAATCCTCCTCCAAGATCAAAATCCATAGCCCATGAATCAAATGACTCAAAATTCTCTTCCTCTTCCACACTCATACTATCTAAAACGAGCTCACTCTTTTTCTTTAAGATATTCCAGGCCATGTAGATTATCTTCCCTGCGATTATGAAGTCTATCTCCCTTTCATCCTTTATTCTTTTCATATAGAGACTCACAAACTTTTTAAGGTCTATCTTCCAGGGGTTAAGCTTCTCCTGAATAACAAGCTCAAATGCAATAGCAACTGCACGATCCACTGGATCCTTTGCCGATATATGGACCCCATGCTCAAGTTTTTCGGCCATGTCTATGTAATAATCAATATCCACATCCTCATCAAGGAGCGCCTTATGGAACATAAGATGATTCATAATCTCACTGGTCATTTTCACTCACCCCCTCTGGGACTTCCTCAGGTACAGGATGCATGTAGATGCGGGATATACCATCACCACGGTTCGTCACACCAATTATGTGATCCGCAAATTTTATTGTAGCCTTGCGAAGGGATACCACTATGAACTGAGCAGATCTGGAATTTCTCTTTATAATTCTACCCAGTATCTCCGAATTTACGCCATCAAGGAACATATCCACCTCATCAAGAAGGTAGATGGGCGAAGGATCGTACTGCTGTATCGCAAATATGAATGCTAAAGCGGTTAGGCTCTTTTCACCGCCACTTAGTGCATCAAGGCGCTTCAAACCTTTACCTGGTGGTTTTACCTTAATTATCAAACCACCCTTGAAGGGATCTTCCTCATTTTCAAGGTACAGGTGAGCTTCTCCACCATTGCTCATTTCCCTGTAGATCCTCCTGAAATTCTCGTCTATGGCCCTGAAAACATTCTTAAGGGCATATTTCTTTTTCTCGTTAAGTTCACTCACGAGTTTCTCTATTTCCTTTTTCTCTTTAACCAGCGAATCATAATCATCTTTCAATTTCTCGTATCGCTCAGATTCAATGTCGTATTCTTCTATGCTCTTAAGATTCACATCCCCAAGAGACCTCAACTCTATGCTAAGTTCATCCTCATATTTTTTGAGTTTCTGAATGGACTCTGGCTTCTCAACTTTTATTCCGTAGGATTCGTATTCCCTCCTGTATTCTTCGTACCTATCTCCAGATTCCCTGGCCCTTGCAAGAAGATTTATTTTAAGCTGTTCTTTTATCTCAATATCTCTCTTAATATTACCGATTTCCTGATTGATCCTGTCAATCTCATTGCTCAGTGAATCTCTCCTCTCAACGAGTTCTTTTATCTTCTCCTCATGTTTCCTGATTATCTCACTGTACTTCTCCTTCTCCTCAATTAACTCCTGAAGTCTTGAGCGGGCTTTTTCATTATTATTGGCTGCATCCTCTATTGCTTTTCTATGTTCCTCAATTTCCATCTCCATTCTATCAATATCGCGCTCAAATGATTTCACTTCCGTTTCTATCCTTACAACCTGTTCCCGTAGTGCACTTACCTCGGAAGAAAGCGAAGATACTTCCTTTCTAAGAGTTCGGATCTCATTTGAAATCTTTTCAGGTAGTGCATTCTCCATCTCCAACCTCAAAGAATCCAGATGACGCTCCATCCTGTCAATCTCGGAACCGAGAGCATTTATCTCAGATTCAATGGATTCTTTAAGTTTTATCTGGTTCTCCAGCTCCTCTTTTTTATTCTTTATCTCCCTAAGGATGCCTGCAAGCTTTTCTTCTAGGCGATGCTTTTCATTCATCCATGTCTCAATATCCCTGGTATCAACACTCCCGATATTGCTGATTTCACGGAGAATACCTTCTATTTCCCTCTCAAGACCATTCAACTCAGCGATGATTGCTTCTCTTTCTTCAAGCAAAGACCTTATTTTCTCGTCAAGTTCTTTAAGATTTCCGAGACCAATGCTCTTTCTCTTCTCAACACTGCCTCCAACCATGGCGCCGCTTGCCTCTATAAGCTGGCCATCAAGGGTAACCAGCCTAACACCACCCATCAGCTTCCTGGCGGTGTCAAGATCCTCAACAACAACGGTATCTCCAAACACATACCAGAACGCAGGCTCAAATTTCTTATCAAACTTAAGCAGATCAATTGCGTATCCATAAGATTTCTCATGTCTTGAGGCCAGCACAGCCCTCCCCCGAGGTCTACCTGTAAGCATCTTGTTGAGAGGGAGAAATATCGCCCTGCCAAGGTGATTTTTCTTGAGAAACTCTATTGCCCTTGCAGCAGCTTCATCATCCTCGCATACTATGCTCATAAGGCGATTCCCTGCCGCCACCTGAATTGCCAGTTCGTATTTCTCATCCACCGATGCAAGCTCAGCGATAGTCCCATATATCCCCCTCAAGATACCTCTATTTCTTGCCTCCAGAACTGCATTTACAGCAACACTTAAAGCATCTCCACCCTCCATTTTACCACGCAATCTTTCATACTGTGCACGCAACTCGCTAAGCTCTTTATCAATGGAGGATAGTTTCTTCTTAAGCTCGTTTCTCCTGTTATTTAATGCCATGTATCTCTCGTTTAGTTTCTTCTTCTCTTTTTCTTTGTTTTTGCTGTTAGCCTTTATTTCTTTTATTCTCCATTCAGCATCGGTTATCGCCTGCTCAATTGATCTCTTATCCTCCTCCAGCCTGGCAATCTCTCTGCGAAGCACATTTATCTTCTCTCCGAGGGTGTTAAAAACAGTTACCTTGCTCTGATATTCTTTCCTCTTTTTGTCAATCTCCGTAGACAGATTTGCAACCTCCGATGAAAGTTTCTTAAATCTCTCATTTGCCTCTTTTATACTTCTTTCCTTTTCCTCAAGTTTCCTCTCCTTCTCTCTGAGTAATTTCTCTTTCTCATTCAATTTATTTTTCAGATCCTTTAATTTCTTCTCCCTTTCCCTCATCTCTCCCCTTGCATTTTTAATTGCATCTTTGAGAGTCTTAATATCCCTTTCCCTACGCTGGATTTCATCCTCACGATGCTC
>JALSPD010000005.1 GCA_026986135.1 DHVE2 group archaeon | reverse complement strand
AAGTTTGAGGCATGTACTTCTATCCCTCTCAGCTGTGGTGATAGCTCTGGTATGGTTATTTGCCTTCGCCGCCATGGTTGGCTGGGATTTTGACCCAATACTTCTCGCCGTTCCAATTCTTCTCATTGGTATAGGGATTGATGACGGTATCTATGTTACCCTGAGATACATGGAGGAGAGAAGCACGCGGAGCAGAAGAAGGGCCACCGAGATAACCGTTGCCTCGGTAGGTGGTGCTCTTATTCTCACAACCCTCACATCCATGGCTGGATTTCTTTCAAATACCGTGTCAAGCATGGAGGATCTCAGACGATTCGGGATTCTGGCAGCCGCCGGCCTCTTTTTCTCCTTCGTGGTGATGAACACATTCCTTCCAGCAGCCAATATGCTTGTGGATACAAAGAGAAAGGGTCCCAGGGAGGTTGTGTTCAAACCTGCGCAGGTTGGAGCAAGGATTGCGCTTAAGAACCCGTATATCGTGATAGCCGTCGCGGTTCTAATCTCAACCGCAGGGGTACTATCGCTATCCCGCATAAGCACTGAGTTCAATATGAAGGACCTAGCACCCCAGGATTCGGAGATTGTGAAGTACTACCATTACTACCAGAGGAACTTCAACGCAAGTGTGGAGATCTCGTACATTTACATGGAGGGAAATATCAGTAATCCAAAAGTTTTGAAGGCGATGGCGGAGGTGGAAGAGAGGTTGAAGGATGATGAATGCGTTGTTCATCATTATCCCGCGATATCTCCATGGAGCATAATGAGGGAGAAGGCGAATCTCAGAAGGGGCGAGTATGGGTACAACGCCTCATTTGTAAGGTTATTCCACGAAAGTGACACCGATGGAGATGGTATCCCTGACAGAAATATAACCAAACTTTACACCATGCTTGAGCCAGAGATTGCGGGGGTGTGGAAGGGGAACAGGGCAATATTCATTATACACACGGATTCGCATGATCTTAAGAGAGTAAATACCCTCGTCTCTGAATTGAAAGAGGATGCAGAGCCCCTTAGGAAGTATGTCCATGTTGATATTGCAGGGGATGCAATTGTGGGGAAGGCATCCATAGACGAGATCAACGAGAACCAGATGAGGTCCCTTGCTCTATCGGTTAGTGCTGCAATCTTAATGCTAATTGTTCTATTTGTTTTAACCAGAGGAAGTCCTATCCTCGGGATCATAGCGGCCATACCCATACTTCTTGTTGTCACCTGGAACTGGCTTCTCATGTACACTCTTGGCATATCACTCAATGTGATGACCAACACCATCGCATCCCTCTGCGTGGGTCTTGGGGTGGATTATGGAATCCATATCACTCACAGATTTGTGGAGGAGACCAGGAAATATCACAGTATCTCACAGGCACTCCTGCGCGCCACAGGCAACCTTGGCAAGGGAATGATTGGAGCATCCACAACGACAATTGCGGCCACTGGCATTCTCACCCTTTCAACCATTCCACCCCTCAGCAACTTTGCCCTCATACTCTCCTTTTCCATATTCTTCTCCCTTCTCTCAGCCATTCTCGTGCTTCCCTCACTTCTCCTTCTATGGAGTCGTTACCGAAGGAAACACGGTATGGATGAGGTGCATAACGCCGTGAAAAGGGCAATGGAAACAGGTGATTACGCCACCCTGTGCAGATACCATATCTCCAGTGACTACTGCCTCATCGTGATAAAGGAATTGATTGAGAAGGGAAAGATAAAGGAAGCAAGGGAGATGGTTAATAAACTCCTTGAGGAGGGGATGGACCTACGCAATCTGCTCAGGAGCGATTCCGAGATTAATCCACCCTTTGAATGATATCCTCAGCGTAAATCCTTATTTCTCCCTTTTCAGTCATCATGATCAGGGCGCCATCCTCCGCAATATCCCTTGCAAATCCGCATTCTCCAGAGGAGAGACACACCCTCTTACCAAGGGTGATGTTTCTTTTTCTCCATTCAGCCAGAATATTATATTCGTCCATCTTTACTACATTGCTCAGGATTAGGTGTAGAAGTTCATCCCTCTCCACTTCGGGTATTCCTGTTGCCACATCCTTTATCTCCTCTGGAATTGGATTTTTAAGGTTAATCCCTATTCCCAGAATAACAAGATCGCCCACGTGCTCAGCCACTATTCCGCCCAGTTTTTTCCCGTAGTATATCAGGTCGTTCGGCCATTTTATCTTCACCTCATAGCCGAGCTCTTCAAAGGCCATGCTCACCGCCACTGCAGCCCATAGAGAAATTAGGGGGGTGGTGAATCTAAGCACCATGCTGAACCAGAGCCCGCCGAATGGAGAAATCCATTTTCTCCCTCTGCGTCCTCGCCCTTTTCGCTGTTCATCCGCAACGATAACCGTGTTTTCCTTGAGTATCATACGCGCAATATCCTGGGTGGATGTCACCGATGAGAAATGAAGAACTCGCATATTATTCACCTTAACCACAATTAAATGGGCCCGCCCGGATTCGAACCGGGGACCTCCACCGTGTCAGGGTGACGTCATAACCAACTAGACCACGGGCCCTGTGTAGTATGGGAATAGGCATTTGGTTTTTAAATTTTGTGGAAGCGTTTCCCTCTATGGTTACGTGGAGGGTATTATGTGTTATGCATTGCTACTGCAGATTATTTACCTTCTTTTTCAAGAGTTTCCAGATATTCAATACCTTTCTTTTCCATGTATCCGTCCCCTATTTCGGAGTATATGAGGATTGCCTCTTTAACATATTTTATTGCATCTTCCCTTTTTAGAAGTACAGAGAAAATCAGCAGCATATCAGCCATATCATGGGCATGGTGTGTTCCAAGTCTCTTTATCTCCTCAACTCTTTCAAGAATGTATTCATTTTTCTCTCCTTTTAGCATTCTAAGAGCAAGATCTATCAGGGGTACGAGGCGATTTTCCCCCGCTTTTCTGGATAGTGGCAGAGCTATTTTCAACCACTCTTCACTTTTTTTCCTGTCTCCCTTTACCGCGTATAGTTCTGCCAGATTTTCAGCAGAGTAAGCGGCCATAAAATTGTCTCCGTGCTTTACGGATAGATTGTAGCATCTGGTGAAGTACTTCTCCGCATTTTTCAGATCGTCCTCTCTTTTATATATTTCGCCTATGTTATGCAGGGAAGCCAGATAAAAATGGTTGTTTTCAGGTAAATTCCCAAGTACAGTATGGTACATCCTTTTTGAATTCTCCATGTCTCCAGCCATGAGATATAGACCAGCAATATGGAAAAGCATCTCGTACTTGGAATCAGATTCTTCCATGTCATCCACGAGGGAATGCGCTTGCTTAATACTCTCCATTGCTCCCATTTGATCGCCAGAAAAGTAAAGCGCTTTCCCCTTTTCATAGAGAAGGAGAGCCATCAGATTTCTGTCCTTTGATTGATTTATTTCCCAGTTTGCTATTGAAATGGCCTCATTGTATTTCCCCTCCTCAATCAACTCCTCAAGATATCTTTCAATTTCAATGTATTGTGTCATCCAACTATGATACTTTACAAGGGATTTAAGTTTTTTCATAGGGTGAACAATTAAGTATGAGTTCCATATACCACCATGCTGAAGGCGACTATTGTGGTACGTTTAAAGGAAGGCGTTGATGATCCAGAGGGAAAGAGCATAAAGCACTCTCTTAACCTTTTGGGTTTTGAATCCGTGAGGGATGTGAGAACAGCCAAAGAGTATGTGGTTGTCCTTGATTCCCCCAGGGAGGAAGGTATGAAGGTTGTTGTGGAGATGGTGCGAAAGCTGTTTGTCAATCCCGTTATCCACGATTATGAGGTGAGGGTTGAGGAGATATGAAGGTCAGGGAAATAACCGATAAGGTTTATGAGATTGACATACTCCATGCCGATGATCGTGAGCTTATGGAGCTTAATGAGGCAATGGGTCTTGCACTGAGCCTGGATGAGATGAGAAGAATAAAACAATTTTTCACAAAACTTGGAAGAAATCCCACAGATGTGGAAATACATGCAATTGCCCAGGGGTGGAGTGAGCACTGTTCATACAAATCCTCAAAATCCGTGCTGAAAAAATATATATTTGGGATTCCGTCAGAACATGCAATCGTTGTAATGCAGGATGATGCGGGTGTGGTTGAATTCACCGATGAGTATGCTTATGTGTTCAAAATAGAGAGCCATAATCATCCAAGCGCAGTGGAGCCATACGGTGGTGCTGCTACGGGTGTTGGAGGAATAATAAGGGATGTTCTTAACATGGGTGCGAAACCCGTGGCACTTGTGGATCCACTTTTCTTCGCACCTCCAGACTATTCGGGTAAACTCAATCCTGGAATAAAACATCCAAGGTTTCTGCTTAATGGTGTTGTGTCTGGAATAAGAGATTACGGTAACAGGGTTGGCATACCCACCGTTGCTGGCATCACCTATTTTCACGAAGATTACGTAAATAATATTCTGGTTAATGCGGGATGTATTGGGATAGTGAGGAAGGATAAGATCGTTAGGAGCGTTGTTGATAGGCCTGGAATAAAACTGGTTATGGTTGGCGGAAGGACAGGAAGGGATGGTATCCATGGGGTTAATTTTGCATCAAAGATACTGGATGAGAAGAGCGAGGAGGAAAAGCAGGCCGTGCAGCTTGGAAATCCAATCCTTAAGGAACCACTAATACATCTTATCCTTGAGGCCAATGAATTGGGGATAATCTACGGTATGAAGGATCTTGGTGGAGGTGGTCTTGGTAGCGTTGTAGGTGAGATGTGCCATGCTGGTGGTGTGGGGGCGGATATCCATCTTGATCGGGTTCTGCTAAAAGAGAAGGATATGGCACCATGGGAAATATGGGTGAGTGAATCCCAGGAGAGGATGCTTGTTGCAGTGGAAGAGGGCAATCTTGAATCTTTAAAGGAACTTTGCAGAAAGTGGGATGTTGAAATGAGCGTTATAGGGGAAACAGTTGAAGGGGCCTCTTTAAGGCTATTTTGGTATGGTGTAGAGGTTTTGAACTTACCCCTTGATTTTGTTACTGCCGGGGTGGAGTATCAAAGACCCTACAAAATCAAAAAGAAAAAGACGCTTCAGGAAATTCCTCCAGAACCCAGGTATCGGGAGATATTCTTAAAGCTCCTAGGAAGTTTTAACATAGCAAGTAAGGAGTGGATCATAAGGCAGTACGATCATGAGGTTCAGGGACGCACAGTAATAAAGCCGTTGCAGGGTATAATTGGATACGAATCCCATGGGGATGCAGCGGTGATTAAGCCTCTTCACAACTCCTGGAAGGGCATTGCCATAACAACAGTGGCAAATCCACATATAGCCAAAATAGATCCCTACATGGGTGCTCTTTATACCCTTGACGAAGCGGTGAGAAATCTTGTAGCTGTAGGGGCAAGGCCGCACAGTCTATCTGATTGCCTTAATTTTGGTAATCCTGAGAGGGAGGAGATTATGGGAGAGTTTGTTGAATCCTGCAGAGCCCTTGGCGAAGGTGCCAGGATACTTGGAACTCCGTATGTATCGGGTAATGTTAGTTTTTACAACGAGGCCTTTGGTAAAAACATTCCTCCAACGGTTGTGCTTATGGCCGTTGGAATTTTGGATGATATACGAAAGGCAGTTACAAGCGATTTTAAGGAGTCTGGGAATAACGTGTATCTTGTTG
>JALSPD010000004.1 GCA_026986135.1 DHVE2 group archaeon | reverse complement strand
ATGATTTAACCGTGTCTTTTACACTTCCAAGACCCACGGTGAGGGAGGTTGGTATTCTATCTCTCTCACCACCAAGAATCATGTATAGGGGTAAAGAGCTTCTTTTACCGAGTATATCGTGAAGAGCCATATCAACCGCTGATTTTGCAGAGGTGTTACCAACAATTGCTCTGTTAACATCATTCATTATTCTTCCAACATCCAGCGGATTCTTTCCAAGGACAAGGGATTTCATTTTTTTAAGTGCTCCAATTACAGATTCCGTTGTCTCACCGGTTATCCTGGGAGATGGGGCTGCCTCACCGTAGCCGCAATACTCCTCTGTGCATATCCTAAGTATCACTCCCCGATAAACCTCGGTGGTACCAAGAGCTATCTTGAATGGTTTTTTCAGGGGTATTTCCACCTGCTCCCACTCAAAGGTTCTTATTTCCATATGAAGTCATCGGTCAAATGCCATATATACTTTTGTCTTCTTTTACACATCCTCTTCTAAAAGGCTCTTGATGAAATCAAGACTTTCTTTCCCCGGGATTATTATAATATCTCCCTTCCACATGCCATCAGAATGAAGCTCGTAGTTCAGTATAAACGCCTTTTTCTTTTTCATTTCTCCATTTAGGTAGTTCACCATTGAGGTAATGCTATCGTAGGCCACATCAATTCGCTTTATCTCCGCATCAAGGTTCAGTTTGTTGCTGAATTCCATAAATGCATCTCTTGCCAGAGATCTGAGAGTATGAATCATTCCCCTTTTACCCTGGGTAATTGCTCTAACATCCTTCTCAGAAAGGATTATGAGTATCGTTCCTGTGAGATTTCCTTCAAAATCTATGAAAACCCCATATATTTTCTCTTCCTCACTGTATTTTTCAGCTATTTCACCTATTTCCACATTGCCCCTGAATATATTCTTTATATCCTCACCGTATATCATTCTTCCAAGATCTTCACTGGCACCTGCCATATGCTCCCCTATCACACTCATCTCCTCTTCACTCAGCTCTGAGGGGTCAATCATGTCTCGCATGTCAATTATTGCATCTCTATCCGGATAGAACACGAATCCACAGTCGTTGCACTTGTAACTCCCAGTTTGGAGTTTACTAACATTCCTGGAACCACATACAGGGCATCTCATTTTTCACACCTTCGTGCTAAATACTCTTATACCTTCAGAGGTTATTTCCATCTTGTGCATATCACAATCATGCCTTGTTCCACGCATCTTGATTACCTGAAGCGCCCTTGTCATAGTGTTTCCATTCAAAAAGTTATGAAGAAATATCACACCATGCGCCATGTAGTGCTCAGGACTGTAGTTGGACAGATCAGTCATCTCAGAGAGAATAAGTGTTGTGGCTTTTAGATCTTTCAAACTTCTGAAAAATCTTGCTATTTCCCTGTTCTGATCCTCCTCACCCCCACTTCCGTATTTGAGTGTCAGTACAGAATCAATTACAATCCTCTTTACCCCCTTCATCTTCACCAGTGTACTTATCTTTTTAAAGACTTCCTCCGCGTATGTGCTTCTCATCTTCTCCCTGTTTTTTATAGCGTTCATATACTGTATGCTCAACGGACCCATATCAACAAAGAGAATTAGTCCAGCAAGAGTGTATCTCTTGAGATTGAAAGAGTAACCTGACATATCCTCAATTATGTTTCGTGGATCCTCGGTTAGAGAGACATAAAGACCACGCTCTCCCTCCTTCGCTCCCTGAACTAAAAAATGTATTCCAAAGGTTGTCTTTCCAGCACCTGGTGGACCTGCTACAATATAAACCCTATTTTGAATCAGCCCACCCTGCACGATCTCATCAAAACCCTGTATGCCTGTCCTGATTCTCATATATCAAAAACCCCTCGGTACTTATTTAAATTTTGCGTGGTGATTATTAGAAATGAAAATAAGAAAATGTTTTTGATTTTTCCTTACTTTTTGAGTTCCCTGAGTCTTCTTTTTATCTCCTCTAGCCTCTCCTCAATCCTTGCCTTTTCCTCTTCAAGCATCCTTAACTCATCTTCAGGGGAAAGTTCCGTCCCTGCTGAACCGTACGGGGTTCTCTGATAAGACACTCCGCCCAACCTACCGCTGCGTAACTGTTCTATGGCATCTCTTATCCTGCCTGTAAAACCATTGATTATCCTGATTCCAGCCTGATTAAGCACCATCGTTGCATTTGGCCCGGTCATTCCTCCTGTGATCAGCATCTGTACCCCCTGTTCCACGAGAAACTGTCCCGCCTGCACACCTGCACCTCTGGGAATCATAGCACCAGGATTGGGTACAAAATCCAGACGGTTAGTCTCGGTGTCGTATATTGCATAATAAGCGCATCTACCGAAAACCATGGAGACAGGTGAGTTTTCATCGGCCACGTCCGCTGTAATAGCAACCTTCATTAATATCACCTTTTCAGTTCATTTATTCTCTTTTCAATCTCCCTGAGTCTCTCTTCCAGGTATTTTTCCTCTTCTTCAAGAGCTCTTACCTCATCGTATTCCCCTGGCATAACGGAATTAGGATATTGCCTGTAAGGATAGGAGTAATATCTCTGCGGAGGCATGGGTACATTGTAGTATGGGTTGTAATTCACATTATAGGGCGCTGTATATGGAGATCCATATGGGGCCATCCATCTCCAGCCCCTTGGTAATCCAGTCCATGGGCAGTATCCAAGGGTTGCTCCGTAACCCCAGCCTCTTCCCATTCCACGTCCCCAGCCACGACCTCTTCCAAATCCTCTTCCTCTACCGCGTCCCCAACCAAATCCGGGTCCATATCCATAATACCAGTACATCTCACATCACCTCCAGAACCAATATCTTCTCTTGACCATGATTTCTCGCAGGAATATTAAGGCACCAAGGGCAATGACATACCCTGCCGCTATCACAAACAGAGAAACCAGGATGTAGAGTATTCCAACAAGAATAGCCAGATCCAAAACTATCGGGAAATAGGAACCCATAATGGATCCGCGTCTCCCTCTGCATCCGTATCCCATTGGCATTTACCATTTCCCTCCTCGTCCTCCTCTTCTTCCCTTCCGTCCTCTGCCTTTGCCCATACCCATCCAACCACCGAAAGAATAGCCCTGGCCTGCAAACTCTGGAGCACGCATTACACCCCGAGATCCTCCCCTTCCGCGATAACCCCCACCTCCGCGGGGACCTTTCTCCGCATTTCTACCTAGACAATTACCCCCAAGAACTTCTCCGAACAATCTCCTACCTCTGCGTCTTCCGTATGGCCCTGTGCAATCTCCATTGGGCATGTTGATCACCAATTTACACAAATGCGAAATAATATTTAAAGTTTTTCCACAATGTTTCCGATCATTGCCGCGGTTTTCGTAAGATACCAGAAAATTTAAGTAATTTTTAAACCATACAAAACCATGGATTTTGCCGTTCTCATACTGGCCTCTGCCGCAATACCCCTTCTGGCACACAACGCGTTCTGGGCGTACAGAGAGAAGGGAACGGAGTATTATTACGGCATAATCTCTGGTGCATACACACTAATTGCAGCGTTTGGAGTTAGCATGGGCTTTCCGGGAAATCTAATCATGCCTGTGACATTCACCATAATCGGCATCGGCTCCCTGCATGGATATTTAAAGGAGAAAAAGAGATTGAAGATTTTCAAATCCATACTGTTCCTGGCACTCGGCATCCTCATATTTGCGATGGGGGTGATGGTGTGAATTACCTCAAACTCCTCTCTGGATTCCTCGCGTACCTCATAGTGATTGCCATTTACTTTTCCTTCTTCACATACCCCGTGAATCCTGCAACGGCAACAAGTTCCGAGTATAAAGAGGAGGAAAGCAAGGTTTACACAACAATGCCCTACACAATTTACAAGGTTTATGTGCGAGCAAGCGCAACTCCCGGCATACTTCTTGTTGCCACTGTGCGCACTCCATACCTTCCCGATAGCACATACAGCAAGATTCTCAGGGCTATGGAGGGAATAATTGAAAATGAAACCAAAAAAAGGTACAATGCGGATATTGACCTAAAACTGGTGGGAGAAAAAAAGGCGATCGTGGGCGGGCACAGCGTTGTTATGGATGATTACGATGTGCATCTAAGATACCTGAACCCCTACGATGGGTGGGGAAGGCCTGACACCATAAAACTGTATTTCGGCGCATTTTTCTGCAGGGAAAGGTACGAGTCGGTCATAATCGCCTATGTTTCACCGCCCATATTTCAGGATGATTTTGAGAATGTTGTTGGGGGTGTTAAATGTTGAGAATAGTTAATGCAAGGATACCTGAGGACCACGAGAATGAGTTTCCCCCCTACTATCGCGGAATAAAGTACATCGGTATAAGCTGGATCAACTCCTACTTCTTCTGCCCGTACCAGATATACCTTGAGAAGGTGAAAGGAGTAAGGGGGGAGGTAACGAAGGAGATGAAGCATGGTACCGAGGCGCACCTGAATCTTCAAATTGAGCACGAGATTGCGGTGGAGGAGGTTATTGGAATCAGGGAGGCCCTTGAATTGTCCCGTGAGGAAAGCACTGGCTTCAGATTCAGGGAGGTACGGGTAATAGCGAAGATGGATCGGTATCGCAGAAGATACCAGATTGGTGGACGGCTGGATGAACTGCTCATCCTTCCAGACAGAGTGGTGGTTATTGACGATAAACCCAATAAACATGTGGCAGAGGAATATGTAGAGAAGTTTTACAGAGGTGCAATCATGCAGACATACGCGTATGCCCTTGCCCTCAAGGAGATGTACAATATAGATAGAAGATTGGATGTTGAAATAAGGGACAGGGATACGGGAGAGAGCATAATACCCGCCAGAGAATTCACCAGTGAACACGAGAAGATACTGATTGGCACACTTGATGAGATGTACCGCATCCTTAAAGGGAAAAATGTGCCTAGCATCAGGCCGAGCATAAACAGATGCAGAAATTGCAGATTTAAGGATTTCTGCGATATATATGCAAGATTCTTCAGTGGTGTGGAGGAGCATTAACTCAGTGGCAAAGCATTTTTTCATCTCTCTTTGCTTAAAGGAAAATCCTAATAAGGGGTTGTGAGATACACCATCATCATGGCGGCAATTGATGATGAAAAAATAAGAGAGCTGAAGCTCAGGGCCAATGAGATAAGAACATGGGTTATAAAGATGGTGTACGCTGCGCAATCCGGGCATCCCGGTGGCGCTTTAAGCGCCGCGGACATTCTCGCTGTGCTTTACTTCCACGAAATGCGCATTGATCCGAAAAACCCAGAATGGGATGACCGAGACAGATTTGTTCTGAGCAAGGGACACGCTTCTCCCGCCTACTATGCAGCCCTGGCAATGCGGGGCTTCTTCCCGGAGGATGAACTTTTAAAGTTCAGGAAACTTGAGTCATTTCTCCAGGGGCATCCCTCACTCATGGTGCCGGGTGTGGACATGTGCACCGGCTCACTTGGACAGGGTTTGAGCGCGGCCATCGGTATGGCCCTCGCTGGAAAGATGGACGGTCGGGATTACAGGGTTTACGCTCTCCTGGGAGATGGTGAGATTGAGGAGGGAAACATCTGGGAAGCAGCTATGACAGCAGCCACCAGAAAACTGGACAATCTGATTGCCATTGTGGATAGAAACAAAATACAGCTTGACGATTTCACAGATACCATGGTTGTGCTTGACCCCCTT
>JALSPD010000003.1 GCA_026986135.1 DHVE2 group archaeon | reverse complement strand
ATGAATGCCCTCTATAAAGTTGCCACCTCACTGGGTCTTGAAGAGGATCTTCTCAACATAACCCTCCAGAATATAGTCTCATTCGTCAACAACAAGAAGAAGAGTGGAATGAAGAGATCTGAGATTGAGAATTACCTTGCCAAAAAACTTGGGATGCCAAAAGATCAGGTTGCTGAGATTGTATCGCAGATTTTCAAGGAAAGCAAAAACGACGATCTGGGGAATCTATATGCTTGATCAGGGTACTATGTCCACATCAACATTTATCCATCCTTCCTCGCCTATTTTTTTGAATCCGTATTTTCTGTAAATTTTTATCGCAGTTTCGTTATCGCTTCTTACCCAGAGTACCACTCTTTCAGTATGTCCATAAGCCATGCTCATAAAATGACCAACAACCCTGGTGGCAAAACCGCGATTCCTGTAATTCTTGTGAGTGGTTACAGCTCCCAGAACCCATACCTCTGGAAGATGAACCAGAGCTGAAGCCACACTCACAGCATATCCGTCTACTTCTATACCATATGTAATTGCTTTTTCCACAAGGTATTCTGGATTTATAAACAGTTTTTTCAGTTTCTCTTTGGAAGTTATTACCTTTACATCCTTGTCAATAAAGTAGAATCTTGGTTCGGCGACCATTATGTCTATCCTGTATCTGGTATCTCCAATCTTAAAAATGTCCCAGTACTCCGAAGGAAAATGTATTACTCCTCTGTGTATTGGCATCATTTCTGCAAAAATTTCCGCACTTTTTCTCGAGCCCTGTATTATAACGCTGGGGAAGTCCCCTCCTGTGTAGATTAGCATGTACCCCTTTATTTCTCCCCTCCAGTCAATGTAAAATTCTGTGTTTTCCATCTCCTTTTTCAGGTCCCACAGACAGAAGGCATGTCTCACGGGGTCCTTCCCGCAGAACCTTTCAAGCTCCAGAAGCTTTTTATTTCTCAGTATCACCCTTACAAATTGCAATCCATCCTTTTAAACCTTTCGTGGTTTCAGTTTTAAATTTTTTTGTTTTCAATTTTGATAATCACAGGCTAACATTTTAATATGCTGTGGATTGAATTTCAACCATGAACGTCGGATACGAGCCATCTGGAATAAAAAAACTTGATGAGGCGCTGGGAGGTGGTTTTCCCAGGGGTGGAATCTCTCTTATAGTGGGACCCACAGGAATAGGCAAGACAATTCTTGCACTTCAGTGGCTTGCAGAGGGTGCAAGGAGAGGTGAGAATGTGGTTTACATATCTACCACTGTGCCTGTGGAGAGAATAAAGAGGTATTACGGAGACATGCCGTTTTTGAAGGACGCAATTTCAAAAATAAGGTGGTACGATATGGTGATTGAGCCTAAAGAGGTGATTCCATTCACGGTTGAAAAGCAAAAGAAGCTTTTCCACAGGGTAATGCCTGATATAATCTCGGAGGATCTCAATCCCAAAATAGAGCTTCACAGGGGTGTTATTGATAGTATTACATCCCTGGATAGGGTTATTGGAGATAAGGCACTTTTCAGATATGTGGCTTAACGTTTTATACAGTACTTCAATAATTTGGGTCTGTCTGTGATGCTTATTGAAGAATCCGATGGATGCGAAGCAACCTATGGTGGCGAGATGAGGAATTTTTCAGAGGCCACAATTGTGATGGATTACATAGAGTCAAAGAACATGTACATGCGAGCGATGAAGATAGTGAAGAGGTATGGGGTAAATCATCCCACTTACTGGATGCCTTTTCACATATCTGAAGAGGGACTATGGCTATGAAGGTGGATAATCTTATAAGGGATATAATTGAGGATTCAAAGGTCGTAATGCTCATTACAAAGCCCCATATGAGGGCTGTGCTGGGATACTACATTGTTAGTAAGTTACTTGAAGATCCAGAGACCCAGGGATTATACATTGCACTCAACATACCACATATGACGGTGGAACGAAAGATAAAGAAGTACGGCGGTGATCCATCGCGGATATTCTTCATAGATTGTATAACCTCATCCATAAAACCTGTTGAAACGCAGGATCGGGTGATCTACCTTGATTCTCCAAATCTGGTACTGCTTGAGGGCACAATGAAACATGCGTTGCAGGTTCTATCTGGGGAGAAGAATTTTGTTTATATTGAGTCAATAAGCACACTTCTTGCGTACAACTCCTATCAATCGTTCATAAAATTTCTGAGGATGATCACAAACGAGATCCGTCTTTATGGATTGATCGGAATAATCTTCATGCTTGATAAGGAACTTCAGGAGGTTGAGTTCAGTCAGGCGACAACCTTCGTGGATGATGTGGTTGATCTAAGAGATATCACAATGGAGGATCTCCAGAGAGATACTTCTTCCTGAATGCTGATTCCACATCAATATCAAGTACATTTGCAACGGAGAGCAGCCATGCAAAAACATCCGCTATTTCCTCTTCAATTCCTACATCCTCGCGAACTGCCTTGAAGAGTTCGCCTACTTCCTCTCCCAGCCAGACCAGGTTCGCGTGAATACCCCTAGCCCTGTCCTTATCTCCATAGGTTTTTTCTATAAATTCCTGTGCTTCCCTTATCTCCATGTGGATGCAAAGTGCATCCTCTTTTAAAAATTTTCTCACAAAAAGGTTAAAATTCCGAATACAATTATCCATCGGTGACAGAAATGAAGAGGATCATGGTTACAGGTGGTCTTGGTCAGATTGGTTCCGAACTCGTACCTTATCTTCGCGATAGGTATGGAAGGGAAAATGTTATCGTGGCGGATATTCGCGTTCCTGAAAACCTTGAGGAAATTGAGCCCTTCGTCAAGCTGGATGTTCGTGATGAGGAGGCAATAATTAGAGTGATAAAAGAGAACGATATTGATTTCATATACCATCTTGCTGCAATTCTCTCAGCTAGAGGAGAGCAGAATCCCCAGCTTGCATTTGATGTGAATATCCGTGGTCTGTATGCGATGCTTGAAGCAGGTAGAAAAACAGGGGTGGAGAGGATAATGGTTCCAAGTTCAATTGCCGCATTCGGACCTGAGACGCCCAAGGATAATACTCCCAATGATACAATCCTTAAGCCACGGACAATGTACGGGATAAGCAAGGTCACCGGCGAACTGCTCGGCCTCTACTACTGGGAGAAGTACGGTCTGGACGTTCGTGGAGTCCGCTATCCTGGCATAATAAGCTGGAAGGCACCGCCTGGAGGGGGCACCACAGATTATGCTGTTGAGATATTCTACTATGCGCTTCGCGGGGAGAAATACACCTGCTTTCTGAGGGAGGATGCCACCCTTCCAATGATGTACATGCCAGATGCAATAAAGGCAATAACCCAGCTTGCAGAGGCCCCATCGGAGAATCTCGTGCATCGCACCGATTTCAATGTTCAGGCGATGAGCTTCTCTCCTGGAGAACTGGTGGAGGAGATAAGGAAGTATGTGGATTTTGAAGTGGAATATAGGCCAGATTACAGGCAGAAGATTGCGGATTCATGGCCCAGAAGCCTAGATGACTCCGCAGCCCGCAGGGAATGGGGCTGGAAGCCAGATTATGATCTACCAACGATGGTCAGGGACATGATTGAGAACCTCCGCCGCAAGCTTGGAGTTTGATGGACATATCTGGGAAGCAAATTATATATACCTTCATTCCTAGTCCCAAGCATGGAAAATAGAATGTGCGTGGGTGGAATTGCCTTCTCAAAGTTATCTTTTGTGAAGGAAAAATACGGAAGCGATGGTCTCAACAAAATGCTGGAAAAGATGGTGGAGCTTGGATATGATGGGCCTAAGAGGATTGATGAAATAAAATTATGGGATTGGTATCCATTTGAGTACAACATTCTTTTCTTAAAAGCATACTACAGCATATTTGGGGAATCATCTTTCAGGCGTATGGCAAGGGTTGTTCCCAGACTCACAGTATCAAAGACTATGGCTGCAAAATGGCCGAAAAATCCAAAATTAATAATTGGTAATGCCTGTAATTTATGGAAAAGATTCTTTAACTTTGGAGAACTGAAAGGGGAAATAATTGGAGAAACTAGTGCTCGTATTATTGGTAAAGATATTTACGTGGATCCTATATTTTGCAAGTTTCTAACAGAATATTTTACAGGTCTCCTTGAGTCAGTAGGTGCCAGTGGCGTGATGGTAGATCACACCAAATGCGTGCATCGTGGTGATGAAGTTTGTGAATGGAGCATTACCTGGAAGGAATCTGATGCGAAGGTGGACAGGAAAATAGCATGGGATTCTTCCTTGGTAACAGGCATTGATGAGATTGACAGGCAGCATCGCTATTTCGTCTATATTCTTAACGAGCTCAATGAGAGTTTCAACGAAAATTACAGAGATCGCATTATTCGCGCATTGCGTTTCATGGATAGATACGCTCACTGGCATTTCAAGAGCGAGGAGAAGTACATGGAACTCTATCATTATCCAGATATCGAGAATCACAAAAAACAGCATGAACTGTTTTACCAGTACACGCGTAGTGCCATGGAGAAGGCCAGCAGGGGAATAACTCCAGAACTCTGGTACGAGGTGAACAGGTATTTAATTGAGTGGCTAATCTCCCATATTAAGGGTACGGATCGCAAGTTTGCTGAATTTCTCATATCGCGGAATTTGAGCATGCCAGAGGAGAAAATGCCTTCCAGTTTGAGGAAAGAGCTTAAACTATGATTTTTTCACACCCTCTCTCACCTTCACGCACATCCCCTTGTGGAAGTGAAGCATTTCAAACCTGTTCATCAATGTTTTTCCCACGGCGAGGAGATTGTCCTGCTCGTCCACAATTAGAACCTCATCCCCGGGCCGCAGTGAATCGTCCGCATCAACTACAAATTTTGCAAACACATTTTTTCCCATGGCGTTGAATTCCGCAGATTCTGCACTAACCACAACCCTCAGCCGCGGGAATCTGGTATTCTCATGCAACCTCCTTGCCCCTGCAAGACGAAGGGTGAAGAAACCGTCCTCAGCGCGCAGTGAGGCCACATGCTCTCCGTTCACAAACACATTTCTTATCTTACCCGTGTTCTTGGATTTCACTATTTTCACCTCTCCTCCGAACAGGATCTTGCCTGCATCGCGTCCAAACTGGTAATCTGCAATTGCCTTTATCTTTCTCAGATCGTACTCCTCGCGATCCATGTATTCAATATTCTCAGGTATGCTTGTTTTCTCCGCAAATGGGAATTCTGACTGTGCAACGGGGTATATATCCTCAAGTTCAATGGGCACAAGTCCGAACGGAGTTCGTACATTTGCGTATGGGATTCTCTCCATGTCTTTTGTCCATGGCCTCGGAAGCTCCACTATGGGGCGAGGATATCTTATTTTTATCAATTTTTTTGTTAGCCTATAAACTGCAGGTCTTCTCAAACTCTCCTCTCCCGTGTAAAAAAATGCAGATTTCTTGCTTATGTTCTCAAACTTCTCAAGCCATTTGGAGTATTCCAGAATTGTGCGATATGCCTCAAGAAGCCGTGGATGCTCCCTTGCTCTTATTTCTGCATATTCCCACATGCGCCCCTCGTGGATTGCCTCTTTTATGCGCTTAATCTCCTCCATACTCATGTACAGATTGTGCTCCGCGATTATCTTCTCCCTTTCCTTTTTCTCCATCTCCTTTATCTCTTCAATGCTGTATCTGTCAAACACAGGTGAGAAGAAGGGAGGATACTTAATCTCCTTGAGATGTCTCGTGCCA
>JALSPD010000002.1 GCA_026986135.1 DHVE2 group archaeon | reverse complement strand
TATTGGATGCGGATTCTGCGGAAGAATATGCATGAACGCTGCGATAACCTATGTGGAGATTCCAGAGTTAAAGGGTGTGCTAAAAGGACTTCCAAAGAGGCCAGTGATTGATTATGGACGCTGCTGCTTCTGCGGCCTGTGCACCGATGTATGCCCGACAAAATCCCTCAAACTTGTGCCAAAGTACAACTATGTGGATGAGGATAAGCATACATTCAAGGTAATTGCCTCTCCGCTGTTGCATGAGAACGAGGGTAATAAAATTAGCAAGGAGTATCTTGTGTTTGATGTTGATGACCTCCGTAACAAGCTCGGCGATTATTTGCAGGACATAATTCGGAGAAAGGAAGAGGAGAAAAGGAAGAAGGAGGCGAAAAAAGCCGCTGAAACCAAGGAAGGTAAGTAAAAACGGCAAATTTTTATATCTTCTTTTAATATCTTTAAGGCATGGGCAAGAAAACTTATGTTGCTATGGGTTACGCTCTGCTGTTTCTCTCCCTATATCTTTTCATCATAGATCTTCTCTCGCTCACCTCAATTATTCTGAGCATTCTGGCGATCCTATCTTTTCTCACATCAATGATGACGGGTAAGAAGATGGCTGCATATGTCCATGATCTGCATCTGGCATCATACAGGAATTACACTCTGGGTCCGGCGTTTTTCATATATCTTTGGCTCATTCCATTTGTTCTCTTTCTGCTCATTTACACGCTTGCCAAATTGATGCTGGGTTATTTCATCAAGCTCGCATTGTTCCCGCTGGGGGGCAGCTATATTGGTCTGGTCTATAACATACTTTCCCTTTTGAGCTTTTACCTGATCTTCTCCGGGCTCTACTCCTTCAGAGATGGCTTTATAACCCTTTGGGGCAAGGCGGCAGAGAGAGGCGTGAGAACAGGTGAGGCAGTCAAAGAATTTGCTAATAAATCGGAGGAGATGAGAAAACATATCCGGAATTTAATGAAATGATCCATTCTAATTTAAATAATGAAAGCAAACTTTATATATGGCGTACCGTATATCAGAGGAGGTGATTAGATGAAGGATTACCGGATATTTGTTGATTCAATGGTTAAGAAGCATAATGCACGGTGGGCTGGCGTCATATTAAAAGATGGTTCTGTTCCGGCGTATGCAGCAAAGGATGAAGAATGCAAGGTTAAGTGTCTCCGCACAGCGAAGAGCTTTTATTGGACTGTTATGAGCATGGGAGAGATGATAGACCTGCCAGACCTTGAGGGTAGATACCTGGAAATAATATGGAAGCAGGGTGATTCACACATATATGTTTATATATTTATATTTGAAGATGAAGTTGTAATGATTAGCACGGATAAGAAAATGGAAGAATACTTTGTTGAATTGATGGAGTGTATACTATCAGAAGTTGAAAAGTTAGATCTCCCAGGTATGGTGGCCTTTGTTACAGCAGATTTGAATGGAAAAATAGTGGATACCTTCTTGGATAGAGAGACCATAACATCAGATGAGGAAGCAGATTGGCTTATTAAGAAGGCAGAGAGCCTATTGAAAGAGTACATTGATGTAAACGCTTCTGGAGAAAGCAATTGCAAATACTGGGAGTTAACACATGAATCTTTCACTGCTTGGCTCTTTCCATATAAGGAAAAGATCGCGATTGCTATATTCACTACGGCGAAGGTGGATAGCATGTTTAATCTTATATACCATCTTCTGGAACTTAGTGGTAATGCAAGGTGAGACCTCATGAAGGTATCTACACAGGAGGCACTTGAGAAAATAACAAAATTTCTTGAAAGGTGGTATCCTCCGGAGATTGCTCCGCATGTTGTCTCTACTCAGGTTAGAATGCTGGGAATTGATGTTTCTGAACTAACAGAAAAAGATATTAAGTTTCTTCTTAGCAGACTAGAAACAGTGGTGCTACCTACTTACATGGAGGAAAGCGAAGCAAAACTTGAAATACGGAAAATCAAAAGAGAACTGGGAATTTCATACTGAGATGTGAATTATTTTCATATTTTTATGGGTGTTTTTTCTTGATTTAGGTCTAACAGTAATAAAAAGGTAATATCTTTTGTTTCAATGCTCGGTAATGGAAAATGTTTATAATCCCCTTTACCTTCCTGCCACCATGCAGATTCGCAGCGTTGCCGATTTTCCTCGTGCTGAGGAGGAGATCCTGAAGGAGTGGGAAGAGAAGAAAATATTTGAAAAGGTACGTGAAAAGAACAGGGGAAAAAGGAGATTTATCTTTCTGGAGGGTCCACCTACTGCAAATGGCATGCCTCATATGGGTCATGCTTTAACAAGGGCCGTTAAGGATCTTGTGCTCAGATACAAGTCAATGAATGGTTACGAGATATACCCATGGATTGCAGGATGGGATTGCCATGGGTTGCCTGTGGAGATTGAGGTGGAGAAGAAACTTGGCATAAATTCAAAGAGGGAGATTGAGAAATTTGGGGTTAAGGAATTCAATCGTCTTTGCAGGGAGAGTGTTTTCAAGTACAGGGATGAATGGATTAAGATGTCAAAGCGCATAGGGTTCTGGATAGATTTTAACCGTGCTTATGTGACCATGGAGGATTATTACATAGAGAGTGTGTGGTGGGCCCTTAAAAACATCTACGAGCAGGGTTTGCTGGTAAAGGATTACAAGGTCGTGCCCTACTGTCCGAGATGCGGCACTCCATTAAGCAGCCACGAGGTTGCTCAGGGATATCGCGAGACGAAGGATCCGTCAGTGTATGTGAAATTCAAGGTTAAGGATGAAGATGCTTATTTCCTTGTCTGGACCACCACGCCTTGGACCCTCCCCTCAAATCTCCTTCTTGCCGTGGGGGAGGATATTGATTATGCCCTTGTGGAGTATGAGGGCGAGAGATATTATATTGCCAAGGCAAGAATAAAGGAGGTTCTTGGAGAGGCAAAGATAATCAGGGAGATGAAGGGCTCGGACCTGAAGGGTAAAAGGTACGAGCGCCTCATTCCGTATGTGCCCGTGGAGCATGATGCTTTTTATGTCACCACCGCAGACTTTGTGAGCACGGAGGATGGTACGGGTATAGTGCATATAGCACCCGCTTTTGGTGAGGATGATTATCTTCTTTGCAAGCGCGAGGGTGTGCCGTTAATAAAGCCGGTGAATGAGGAAGGAAAATTCACAGATACCCCATGGAAGGGTATGTTCGTAAAGGACGCAGACCCGCACATAATACAGTGGTTGAAGGAGCAGGGTAAGCTCTTCCGGAAGGGCACGGTAAAGCACACCTACCCGTTCTGCTGGCGATGTGACACGCCTCTACTCTACTATGCCCTTGACACCTGGTATATACTTATGAGCAAAAAGAGGGATGACCTTCTAAGGAACAATGAGAGTGTGAACTGGAAACCTGAGCATCTTAAACATGGGAGATTTGGCAATTTTCTTGAGGATGTGAAGGACTGGGCCCTATCCAGAAACAGGTACTGGGGAACCCCGCTTCCCATCTGGAAATGCCCATCGGGTCATGTGTTCATACCTGGCAGCAAGAAGGAATTGCTTGCGAATGTTGAAGGTGAGATCCCTGAGGACTTTGAACTTCATCGTCCATGGGTTGATGACATAACCGTAAAATGCCCGGTTTGCGGTGCGCCCATGAAGAGGGAGCCATATCTGATTGATGTGTGGTTTGATTCGGGCAGTGCTCCCTTTGCACAGTTCCATTACCCCCATGAGAATGAGGGGGACTTCAAAAATGCTTTTCCCGTTGATTTTATAACTGAGGGTATTGATCAGACCAGAGGCTGGTTCTACACCCTGATGGCGATATCCACCCTTGTGTTCAACCGTGCCCCTTATAAGAATGTGCTTACCCTTGGACTTATACTGGACGAGGACGGAGAGAAGATGAGCAAGAGTAAGGGCAATGCAGTGGATCCCATGGATGTAATGAATAATGTGGGTGCTGATGCAATGCGCCTGTATCTCTATGCCTCACCCGTGTGGAAGAGCCGTAGGTTCTCAGAGAATCTTGTAAGGGAGTACATGCAGAGGACCATATATACCCTGTGGAATGTTGTTCAGTTTTTCAAGAAAAATGCTGAGCTTGATGGTTACAGGGGTGAGATATGGGAGATCAGGAACGAGCTTGATATGTGGCTCCTATCCCGTTTAAACACAACGATAAAGGATGTGAGGCGATATCTGGACAGTTATGATATTCATCTGGCAACACGTGCAATAGAGAGGTTCATTGATGAGCTTAGCAACTGGTATGTGCGCCGCTCCAGAAGACGCTTCTGGAGAGAGGAGATGAGCGATGACAAGAGGAGCGCCTATACAGCTCTTTTCACGACTCTCAGAACATTGTCTCTTCTGATGGCTCCATTCACACCATTTTTCGCAGAAATAATCTATCGGGAAACGTTTGGTCCCAAAGAAAGCGTGCATCTTGAGGATTATCCTGTGGCCGATGATGGGATGATAGATGAAAGGCTGGAGGAGGAGATGAATGTAGCCATAAGAATTGCAGAGGCGGGAAGAAGGGCAAGGCAGATTGCCAATGTAAAACTCAGGCAGCCACTGAGAATGATGCAAATATCATGCGATGACAAATACGCCAGGATCGTTGAGAAGTTCCTTGATGTTCTTAAGGAAGAGGTGAACGTGAAGGATATCCGGGTGGGCCCAATCTCCGGGATGAGCCAGTTATCTCTTAGGATAAACTATCGTTCACTTGGTCCTAGATTGAAAGGTGACCTTAAGAAGGTTGTGGAGTATCTGAAAGGGATGGATGTGGAAGAGGTGGCCAGGAAGATAAGGGATGGCGGTCTTGAAATCCTTGGACATACGCTCGGACCGGAGGATGTGGAAGTATATGAAAAGCCCCTTGAAGGAGTGCAGGCAGTGGAAGTGGAAGGTCTGCCTGTTGTGGTCTATTTGGATACCAATGTGGATGAGGAGCTTCGCCTTGAGGGTCTGGCAAGAGAGATTATAAGAAGGATACAGACAATGAGAAAGGAGATGGACCTTGATTACGATGCCAAGATAAGGACAAGGTATGAGGCTGGTGGATCTCTTAAAAAGGCCATAGAGCGATTCAGGGATTATATTATGGAGGAGACACAGAGTGTATCTCTAGACAGACTTCACGTAGAGGAAGAAGAGGACAAGGAGGGTTACCATAAAGATTGGGTAATAGAGGGTGAGAAGATTAGTATCTGGATCTCTCCCTCTTGATTATTATTGCCATTGCAATTGTTAGTATTGAAATTGCCAATACCTCCGTATTTACCTCGGGGATCTCTGAGGATACCTGGAAATAATACCATCTTACAATATCCCTATTTCCGCTGGATGCTTTTATGTATATCCTATGTGCTCCTTCAGACAGGGTTGAGAGATCGTAAGAGAAATACCAGCGGTTTGTACCGTTAACCCGTATTGGGTTTCGGAAAAGAGGATCGTCAAAGGATATCATAACTCCCTCTATCCCATCGTGGTATGAGAATATTCTAAGGTGATACTCACCGTTTGGATCTGCAATAACGTTGCCCACGATGATTTCATTTAATCCGTCGTTGTTTATATCGCCTGCGTAAGCCACAGCAAGGTTACCAAAGTCAGTGGAATTGATTGTGAGCACATCCACGAATGTATAGCCGTTCCACTCCAGTGCATGCACATGATTTGTCCCAATTATTATCTCCTGCTTTCCATCGCTGTTTATATCTCCAGAATCCAGTGCCTCAAGTATGCCTTTTTCAT
>JALSPD010000001.1 GCA_026986135.1 DHVE2 group archaeon | reverse complement strand
TATATCATAGCGATAACACTGGCACTTGTATCCTCTGGGTATCTGGCACTTGCCATGGTTGCCAGTGAGGTTGAAGTGGTAAAGATATCTTCTCTGGGGATTAACGACAACTACAATTTTGTGCATGTCAGAGGGGTAGTGGTGGATTATCCCAGGACATACGATACAAGCTATGGGGTTACGCAGATAAGTTTTACAATAAACGACGGTACAGGCGACCTGACTGTAAAAATATACCGTGATCTTGTTAATGCTGCGGTATCTCAAGGCAAGGTTCCAGGCATAGGGGATGCCGTGGATGTTCAGGGCACCTTCTCATATGGAACAAGGAAGAGCATTATTGTTAACAACATTGAATTTTTACATGTTGACAGGGTTAGTTTTAAAGATGTTCCTTCCCAGAAAATTGCACATGGTTCCCCCTGGGATTTTCATGATGGTGAAGCGATAACCACGCAGGGTAACATCACAGGTATAAGAGAGTACTCCTTCGGATATATAGCCACGCTGGACGATTCAGTAGATGTTCTTCTTCCAATGGCCTATTCCTCTCTACATATGATAAGCACCCGTGATCTGGGCGCTGGTTTGATCAGGATATACGGTACCATGAAATACTATCAGCCAGTTAGTCCCTCTGATGATTATAAGGTTGTTGAGCCTACTGAGTTGATAAATTCTCCTGAAAAATACAACAACACCAATGTGAGAATACCATGGGCAGAGATACTTGAAAAAGATGAAAACAAGGGCATCATAAAGGTAAATTACAATGGCACAAACATAACAATTTACTCTTCCCGTGGTGTGAGTTACTACGATCCTGGGGAGCATGTTGAGGTCCAGGGTAAATTCATCAACTATCATGGGATATGGGAGATAAGTGTGACAAGAAAAAATGATTTCATAACGGAGCCAAGGTGGGAGGTAATAATGCATCCCCAAATGGAATTGATAGAGAAAAAGGAGTATGAAAAGAACAATCTGACCCTTTATTCTTTTGTTGAACTCAGGGGAATTGTGGCAGATTACAGGGATCTGAGCTACGGTTATCTTTTAACCCTATGGGATGGAAACAGAAGTTATCAGATATACATTGAAAACAGAGGGAGTGTGATTGGAAAGATTGATTACGGCACCAATGTGGTTATTAAGGGCATGGTTACCCAGTATCATGGTGATCTGGAAATTAAGGTTCGGGCCTATACCAGCGACTCTGTGGAGGTGGTATCTTGACTTTGATGTATTTAATGCTGTGTATACTTTTCATCCTTATGGGCACGGCTATTGGCTCACTTATGTCAATGCTTCCGGGATTGCATGTGTACAATGTGATAGGTTTCTTCCTTCTGTTTTACTTCACCATGGGTCTTGTAATAGATCCCATGCTAATGACCCTTATGCTGATAGGAATGCTGGTAAGCTATGCATTTGTATTCACCATACCTTCCATATACTTCAGCGCGCCGGACGATTCAACAATGTTCATTCTCATGCCCTCCCAGAGGTATCTCAAGGAAAGAAAGGGACATGAGGCGGTTGTGCTAATAGCAACGGGAGCCCTGATAGGTGTTATAGCAATCACAATATTTGTCCCGATCTTTATGAATGTACTGGGAGTTATATGGGACATCGCAATGCCCAACATGCACTGGATAATAGGGGCTGTTATAGCGTTTATGCTTCTTTCAGAGTTTCCCAAAGATTTTGGAAGGCACAAAAATCCACTTCATGGTCTCAAGGAGGCATGGAAGACCATACTTGCAGGCTACCTTACATTTTTCCTTTCAGCACTCCTAGGAATAATAGTATTCAGCAAGACGCTTGTACCCGTGGAGCACGGTTTTCAGAGCCTGATGGCGCCCTTAATAGGGCTATTTGCAACATCCTCAATAATACTGAACCTGATTTCAAAATATGAGATTCCTGATCAGAACCTGCCAAAGAGTGTGGATGCGGATCCAAGGGAAATAGCTCACGGCTCTCTTGCAGGCTCGGTGGGCGGTTTGTTTGCAGCATTCATACCTGCAGTTACTGCGGGAGTTGGAGGATACATGGCATCCCATGCCTTTGCCCAGAAGGGAGATAAGAGCTTTCTCGTTTCCATGGGTGCTTCAAGAGTGGTGTATTATGTGGGGGCCATTGCCCTTTTCTTCCTCCCCACGCTTCATCTCAGAAGAGGCGCTCTAGCAATGGGTATAAATCTCATATTCACCCCCGAGACAGTGCAGCAGTTCTACCTGGTGGATGCTGGAATAGCCCTTGCAGGACTGGTTTCATTCTTCGTTGTTATTTACGCATCCAGATTTCTGGCAAGGGTGATACCAAAAATAAATGCAAAGCTTCTAAATCTGGTGGTTCTTGGAATCTTAGTTGTTCTGGTGTATCTCATGACATCCTGGCAGGGACTGATAATAATGTCCGTTGCAACCGCCATAGGCCTTATACCTGTGCTTTTCAACTCACGAAGATCGCATTGTCTGGCGGTGATTCTGGTTCCCATATGGTTGAATATGAGCGGCATATCCCTCGGAGCATTACTGGGATTGTGGTGATAGCATGAAGGGTTTTGCCCATTTTATGGCAGGACTGGCAACCGCAACCTTTGTGGTTGTGATAGCCAACATGTACTATGGAAACAATATAATAGCAGATGCAATAGTGCAGAACAAGGCCCTGATAATAATACTCGGAGGAATATTTGGAATTCTCCCAGACACCATTGATTTCAGATTTGCAAAGTATCTCCAGAGGCATGATTATGAGGTAGATATGGATGAATGGAACATTGACCCGCAAAAGGTGGCTGATACTCTGGCCCATGCCATAGATCAGGCAAAGGATGAGCAGAGGGAAGTAAATGTGATGCTTCACACCATAAAGATATCTTCAGATCAATGGAGACAGTACACCGTGCAGTTTGATACCGAAAACAAAAAGGTCCTGTGCGATATAGGTCCAATAATCTCTGGATTTGAAAAGAGACCCTATGTTGATTCATATCTCCCTTCAGAGAAATCGCATGGGGAAGCAAAGTTCAATGCTGATTTGAAATACAACTATGATGCAGTTACCCATGTAGATATATTGTCAGGTCCTGACTTCTCGTTTTTCCCAGAAGATGACGGTTCTGTACGCGCAGATTTCATACCATGGCACAGAAGATGGGGGCATAGTGTAACTCTGGGGATACTCTTCGCCCCCATAGGATTTATGCTCTATGGATTCACGCCCCTGGGATGGACTGCATTCTGGATAATAATGCTCGGAGTGTGGTCACACATATTCACGGATCACTTCGGGTTGATGGGAAGCAACATGTTTCCACCATTCACTACAAAGCGTGTGCCGGGATTCAAGGTAACAAGAAGTATGAGCACCCTTGCCAATATATTCGCAAATTACACCAATGCCCTTCTGATAATATTCAATATGAATGCCTGGAGCAGGGTTCACCATTTTGAGATGCCATGGGCCACTATGCTAGGCATATCCTCCTCCGAGAACATGGCAGAGTGGTATGTGGTATCCCTTCTCAACTACATCGTTTATTACATCCTTCCTCCAATCCTTATAGCGTACTTTGCAGTTCAGTACATAAGAAAAAGGCGGGGAGTTGTGGAAATCAGCGACAAAGAGGCAAGAAGCCGAGAGCAGCTTGAAGAGGTTGGTGGTATAAACGTATAGAGAATAGAAGCACACAAAAAGGCAAAATTTATAAAAGCACTTTTCATTTCCTTTTTATGTCCACCTACAAGATAATCCATGATGCCATACATGGAAGTTTCAAATTTGAAGGGGCAACGCTGCGTATTCTTGAAACCCCTGAAATGCAGAGGTTGAATGGTATAAAACAACTCGGTCTTGGGTACCTGGTTTTCCCTGGAGCAAACCACACACGTCTTGAGCATTCAATAGGTGTTGGACAGGTTGCAGGAAAGATGGGTGAGGCCCTTGGACTACCCAATATTGAAATTGAGACACTCAAGGTTGCAGGGATGCTGCATGATCTTGGCCATTCACCATTTTCCCATACGCTTGAGTATCTTCTTCACGAAAAAACCGGTATGGATCATATGGAGATTACAACCAAAATAATAAGGGGAGACATAGACATACTAGAGGGGCTTGATATAGAGGAAAGAGAAAGGATCCACGAGATTCTCAAAGATTACGGTATTGACATTGATATGGTTTGCAGGATGATACTTGGTAAAACTGAAAAGAAATATGATATCACCAAGGTTGGAGGGCAGGCATATTTCGGCGCTGAAAAGAATTATCTTGTCAACATAATTAGCGGTCCTCTAGATGCTGATCAAATAGATTATCTGCTCAGAGATGCGCATTATACTGGTGTTGCTCATGGGATGATTGATGTTTACAGGATTCTCAACACAATCAAGGTTAAAAACGGAGAACTGATGATTGACAAAAAAGGTGTACCTGCTCTGGAGGGTATGCTTGTAGCGAGGGCCCTGATGTACTCTTCAGTATATTTCCATAAGACTAATCGCATTGGAGAACTCATGCTTTCAAGGGCTGTGGAAGAGATTGAAATGGATAACTGGCTTGATATTTACAAATTCAACGATTCTGAACTCATTTCTCTTCTGCTTTCCCAGAAAGGATATCCCAGGGAAATAGCATTGAGGCTTAAATATCGTAGATTATTTAAAAAAGCACTGGTATTGAGGGTGGACGAGATAAAAGACAACGAGAACATTATTGAGGAAATGTCCAAGCTGGATGATCTTAAGAGAAGAAGAAGAGTTGAGAGGGAGATCGCTGAAGCTGCAGGCCTGGATCCTCGCTATGTGCTTATAGACATACCAGAAAATATCGCACAGCTATCTGAGCCGAGGCTAAACAAGACCAATGTTAAGGTTATTGATGGAAACGAAATCCATGAACTTTCCAAATACTCTCCTCTCGCAAGGGCACTGCAGCTGCGAAAGGTTCAGGACTGGGCCCTTATGATTGTAACAAGGAAAGATGCTGTGGATAGGGTAAGAAGGGAAGCCAAAAGGATACTGAATCTCTAAGGTGCAGGTATGAAATGGGAAATTAAAATAAGTGCTATTCTTCTCCTGATGTCCCTTTTCTTTTACATTGTGAATTATCTGACATTTCATGACACAACATTTATAGAGAAATACATCCTTGTTCAGCTCGGTTTTCTTCCAATCTCAGTTCTTCTAGTAAGTATTGTGTTGAACAGTCTAATTTCAAGACGGCAGAAGCAAGAGAGAATTGAAAAACTCAATATTGTGATCGCCTCATTCTTTGCTGAGATTGGCAAGGATCTTTTAAGATACCTCTCAAAATACGATATGGAAATAGAGGAGTTTGCCAAGGACATAATTTCAATTGAGGATTTTTCTGATGAGGATTTTGATGAACTCAAAGAGAGAATTGGGGAACGCAATTACAACATAAATATAGAAAGGATGAACCTGTACGAACTCAGAAAATTTCTCCTGGACAACAAGGAATTTGCAGTTAATCTCCTGGACAATCCAACTCTTATGGAGCATGAAAGGTTCACCGAGCTGCTCTGGAATCTGCTTCATGTCACCGAGGAGCTGAGAAGAGTTTTAAATTTTGAAAAACTCCCGCAGGAAGATAGGCTGGATATAAAAAGCGATATTGAAAATCTCTATCGCCTTCTTTCATACGAATGGGTTTACTATGTGCAGTATCTTAAAAACACATACCCCCACATATTCATATACGAGGCAAAGACCAATCCCTTCATACCACACTCATACCATGTGAAAAAGAGAAAAATCTAAGGATTTTCTTTATTTTCAACAATTCCAAGTCCTGCGCGTTCAGATACTTCTATAAAACCATCTTTAAATTTCACGCCCTCAAATGGCTGCGATGAAAGATCCCAGAAACCATCAAGATCCGCATAATCCGCACCGTATCCTAGGGCAAAATGGGCACCTGCAGATAT